>CALBXO010000838.1 GCA_937890335.1 uncultured Pseudomonadota bacterium
GCGTGCACGCGCCCGGATTTCAAGTCGCGCCTGTTCATCCAGCTTGGCGGGTTCGATCCCGGACGCAGCCTGACGCTTCGGTTGCGCGGAGCGAGTTGCCATCCGTACGAGGCAGGCCTTTCCCCGGCGAATGTGCCTCGGCCCAATCTACCCGGATTCTAGCTCTGGCTCTGGGCATCGCCGCTGGCGGGACCGCGTTCATGGCCCGAGGCGGCTGTCTTTCAGGACTCGGTCTTTTCGGTGGCGATGGGCAGACTGTCCAGAGCCTCTCGGGTGGCCTGCACGAGTCTGCCGCGTCCCAGCTCGCGCCGCAGGCGCAACGCCGCAGCCAGGTCCTCGCGCGCGCGCGCGTTGTTGCCCGAACGTAGGTGGAAGGTGCCTCGGGCGTGGAGAGCGAAGTCCCGGTACATTCCGTATTGTTCGGGCTCCGACTCGATCAGAGCGACGAGCGCATCGAGCAGCTCTGCCGCGCCCGCCGGGTCGCCGGTGCGCTCCGCGACGTCGGCGAGCTTGAGCCGCACCAGGAACGCCGGACGATCCTTGCCGACGGCGGTCCACAGCCCAAGCACCTCGGTGAGCACGGACTCGGCCTCCGGGTCGTCGCCCACCCGCAGCGCGTCACCGAGGCGGCCGAGTTCGCGCCCGAGGATGCCTGGGTTGTGGCCGGTGGGGTCCTGGGCGTAGAGCGTGCGCGCCACGGCGACCTGCCTGCGCGCGTGCTCGACGATCGCGTCCAGCTGGCCTGGGTCGCTCGCCCGCTCCAGGAACCGTTCGTCAAATTCGAGTTTCAACCGCATCTTTCAAGCGTTCTCTTGCGCATGCCGATGGTTGTGCCGAGGATGACTCTGCCGTCGCGTAGCGTTCTGAAACCTTGCACCGAGCGCCCATGTCCGCTCCTGTTCTCGCCGATCCCGTGGTCCAGTCCAAGTCGGAACGCACGCGCGTTCTTGCCGTTGACGACGAGCCATCGATCCTGTCGTGCCTCAGGCGCGAGCTCAGGAGCGAGAACTTCGACGTGCTGACCGCCGCCTCCGGGCCTGAGGGCTTTGAGATCCTGCTGCAGTGCGAGGTGGACGGCACCTTGCCGGCGGTGGTCATCTCCGACTTCCGCATGCCAGGTATGGACGGCGTCCAGTTCCTGGAGAAGATAAAGGAGCGGTGGCCGCAGATTCAGCGCGTGTTGCTGACGGCCTTCGCGTCGCCGCACGTCCTCGAGGACGCGATCAACCGCTGCGAGATTCACCGCTTTCTCAGCAAGCCCTGGGACCGCGCTTTGCTGCGCACGACGCTCATGACCGCGTGCGCGCAGCACCGGCTGATGGTGGAGAACCTGCGGCTGACCGGGCAGCTCGCGGAGCAGAACCGACAGCTGAGGCAATGGAACGAGGATCTCGAGCGGACCATCGACACGCGCACCCAGCAGCTCCGGTTGGCCAAACACGAGCAGACCGCGACGCTGGACGCGATTGACGACCCTGTCATTCACATCGACCTCGACTACAACGTGAAGCGCGCCAATGCGGCGCTGGCGGTCCATGCGGGCGCGCCCATCACCGGGATGACCGGCCGCAAGTGCCACGAGCTCTTCGCGGGACTCCCACAACCCTGCGAGGGCTGTCCCGTACCCACAGTGCGCGATTCGGGCGAGGCGAGCCTGTCGCGGGTGGCGGTGCCGGACCGAGGCATGCTGTTCTCCGTGGCCGCCTTCCCGTCGGGCGAGCCCCAGGGCACGCGGTACGAAGACGCCGAGCCGTGGGAGGACAGCGTCGTCTGCGTGCACCGCGATGTGACCGACGAGGAGAAGCTCCAGCAGAAGCTCTACCTGTCGCAGAAGATGGCGGCGCTCGGCGAGCTCGCCGGGGCGGTCGCCCACGAGATCAACAATCCACTGGGCGGCATCCTGGCCTTCGCGCAGATCATGAAGCGCGAGGTGCCTGAGGACGACGAGAAGCACGAGTTTCTCGTCTGCATTGAGGACTCCGCAAACCGCTGTCGCAACACGGTCCGCAACCTGCTCAACTACGCGCGATTCTCACCGCGCGAGGAGCGTCAGCTGACCAATATGGGTGACGTGGTCCGAAAGTCGACGACCATCATCTCCAACATGCTGAGGATGGAGGGCGTGGAGATCGACTACGCCGCGCTTACCGAGGGCGCGGACCAGCTTCCACTCTACATCAACAGCAACGAGGTCCAGGGCGTGGTTCTGAACCTCGTCACCAATGCCTCTGACGCCATGCCCGGCGGCGGGTGTATCACAGTTCGTGTGCGCAGCGACGATTCGGTGGTGCCACCCGTGGTCATCACCACCGTCTCCGACGAGGGCGAGGGCATTCCGCCGGAGAACATGTCCAAGATCTTCGACCCGTTCTTCACGACCAAGGAGGAGGGCAAGGGCACCGGCCTTGGCCTGTCCATCTCCTACCGCGTGATGCAGGACAACGGAGGCCTCATCGAGGTCGAGTCCACGGTCGGCGAAGGGACGACTTTCACCCTCACGCTGCCCGTGGACCAGGGAAGGTAGCGGCCCACGCACGCCTGTCCGCGGCGACTTCCGTCCTCGATAGCGCCTTTCACCTGCCGTAGCCGGTGCGGGCGCTCTACCCAGCAAAGACCATCCGCCAGGTCCCGCCGCAGTTCTTGACCAGGTCTGCGGCCATGGCCTGCGCCACGTCTGTGAGGCGGTCCAACGGGGTGTGGGGGTTGCCCTGGATGCAGATGGCGCAGTCCGTGGTTTTGGTGGACACCGCGACGGCCTCGGACTGTTTGGATGCCACGCGGGTGATGACCATATTGGAGTCGTCGCGCAGGACCCATTCGCCGGGCTCGATGGTCTCCGGGTCCCGCCCCTTGACGGGAATGAAACGCTCCGTACCGCCGGCCACGGCGTAGGTGATGGTGCCGGTGATGACCTTCCGGTCGTAGGCGCCCATGACCAGACCCTCGCGCAGGGACCAGCCGTTGTAGGTGTCCACCAGCGAGTTGATGTTGGGCAGCTTGCCGTTCTCGCGGACGATCTTGATTAGATTGCCCACGCTGTGGTGGTCGCCCCTGTCGCGCTCGCCGAGGAGCTCGTCGTAGGCCAGCACATGAGGCTGCGCCGCGTGCACGTCCATGTCGAGGGCCTCAGAGACCTCCCGCTGCCAGCGGTTGATCGACTTGACCTTGCGGCGCACGTTCACGTCGTTGAGCTCCAGGATGACGCACGGCCAGTCCACGCCGGGCTCCTTGACGAACTCGAGCGGTGTCAGCGTCGCTTCGGCATTCTCGCCGTCGTGCCTGGCGGCGAGGCCCGTGATGACGTCGTCGTCGATCTTCTGGAACAGGAACTTCGGTTCACCGAGCTGTGTCCCCTCGCGCAGCGGCTCGCCGAGGCTGCCGCCGAGCCACTCGAGCACGGTCTCACAGCGCTCCGGCATGACCGGCCAGCAGATGTGGGCCAGCTCGTGCACAATGCGGCAGGCAACGTACAGGCTGGTCTCACACGCCGGCAGATCGTCGTTGAAGGTGCGCCACGGCTCGCTGAACTGGAAGTACCGGTTGCCGATGTCGGCGAGCTCGAGAATGCGTGTGGTCGCCTGGCGGAGCTCGAAGTCGGCGTAGGCTTCATGGATCTCTGCGAGCTTGGCCTCCGCGGCCGCCAGGGTCTCCCGGTCGTGGTCGGTCAGCTGCCGACAGTGGGGCACGTGGCCAAAGCGCTTTTTGACGAAGCTGAGCACCCGGTTGACCAGGTTGCCGATGTTGCCGACCAGATCGGTGGCCACCGTCGTCTGGAATGACTCGAAGCTGAAGTCCGAGTCGCGCCGCTCCGGGCGGTGCGCCAGGATGTAGAAGCGCCATGCGTCCGCGGGGAAGCCCATCTCGACGACGTCCTCGGAGAAGACGCCACGTCCGCGGCTCTTGCTGAACGCGCCGCCGTTGTAGGTCAGGTACTCGTTGGAGGCGATGTACGTGGGGAGGTTCCAGCCGTCGTCGGCGGCGAGCAGGGTCGCGGGCCACATGATGGTGTGGAACGGCACGTTGTCTTTGCCCATGAAGTGGATGAGCTTGGCGCGGTCTCCCTTCCACCAGTCCTCGAGCGAGTCGCCGTCTCCACCGCCGTTGTCGATCCACTCCGCTGTGGACGCGATGTAGCCGATCGGCGCGTCAAACCAGACATAGAAGACCTTGTCCTCAAAGCCCTCTTTGGGCACTTCGACGCCCCAGTCCAGATCGCGGGTGATGGCGCGCGGAACCAGCCCCTCCGCGATCCAACCCAGTGGCATGTTGCGGATGATGCCATCCCAGTCCTTCTGGCCTTTGATCCAGGCCTCGATCTTCGGCGACAGCTCGTCGAGCCGCAGGAAGAGGTGGCGCGTGGATCGGATTTCGGGCGGGTCGCCGCAGGTCTTGCACCTGGGTTCAATGAGCTCGAGCGGGTCCAGCAGCTTGCCGCACTGGTCGCATTGGTCGCCCTGGGCGCCAGCGCTGTGGCAGTTGGGACACGTGCCGACCACGTAGGTGTCCGGCAGGAACATGTCGTCCCGCACGCAGAACAATTGCTCGATCGTCTGATCGAGCACCGCGCCTGCCTTGTCGGCGGAGCGAAACATGCCCTGGGTGATCTCGTGGTTCTGCGCGCAGCTCGTGCGCCCAAAGTGCGTGAAGTCCACGTGGAACCAGGAGAAGACCTTCTCCATGCGCGCGTGGATGCGCGCGCAGTACTCCTCCTCGGACAAGCCCACCTTGCGGGCCTCCGATTCGGTCCGCGTCCCGTGCTCATCGGTGGCGCAGATGTAGATGCTGGGGTAGCCGCGCAGCTTGAGCCACCGGCTGTACATGTCCGCCGAGAGGATGGGGACCATGTTGCCCAGGTGGGGCACGTTGTTGACGTAGGGCAGGGCGCACGTGACCAGGATGCGGTCGTTGTGCGCGTCGAACTCGTAGATGTCGGTCAGCTTCATGCGGAGCGATTAGGCCCCACGGCGCAAAAAGGCAAGTCAGTTTCTCGGAGCAAAATTCACGGCGACCCGCGCGGGTGCCGAAGGTCTGGGTTGGAATGTCGTCTCCTGCACCAGATGCGCGCGAGCGCTTTGTCCGCCCGGGTCGGGTCCTCATCGTGGATGATGACGCGACTCTCCGGCTGGCCATCTCCCATACGCTCCGGCGCCTCGGTCATGAGGTGGAGGTGGCCAGGGACGGGGTCGAGGGGCTGGACATGCTGCTGGCGGACGGCCCGTGGGACATGGCCCTTTGCGACATCCGCATGCCTCGCATGGACGGCCTCGCGCTGCTGCAGCGGGCATTGGAGGCCGATCCACAGCTGCGCATCGTGATGATGACAGGGCACGCGACGGTGGACACGGCGGTGCAGGCGCTCCGACTCGGTGCCACCGACTATCTCACCAAGCCGTTCGAGGACATCTTCGCGGTGTGCGAGGGCGTCGTCGCTGCCGCCATCGAGCAGAGTGTCCGGGCGCGCACAGGCCTGGTTCCGGCGTTGTCGGCAAGCTCCGTACGCGCCGGGCTGTTTGAGGGCATGATCGGCCGAAGCCTCCCCATGCGAAGGCTCTTTGAGATGATCGCCGAGGTCGGTCCGTCCCACGCCACCGTGCTGGTCCAGGGCGAGACCGGTACCGGAAAGGAGCTGGTGGCCGCAGCGGTGCACCGCCGGTCGCGGCGCGCCGAGGCCGCCTTTCTTCCCCTCAACTGCGCGGCGTTGCCGACGGATCTGCTCGAGTCGGAGCTCTTTGGCCATCGCCGCGGGGCGTTCACCGGTGCGGACCGCGACAAGGTCGGTCTGATTGAGGCCGCCGACGGCGGCACTCTCTTCCTGGATGAGATCGCGGAGATGCCGCTGGCGCTGCAGGCCAAATTGCTGCGGGTTCTGGAGTCGGGGGAGCTGCGCCGCGTCGGCGACAACACGACGCGCAAGGTGGATGTGCGCGTGGTGGCCGCGACGCACCGGGAGCTGCGGGGCCGTGTCGCCGAGGGAACCTTCCGCCAGGATCTCTTTTACCGGCTCGCCGTCGTCACGCTGGGGATTCCTGCGCTCCGCGAGCGGCTGGACGATGTGGAGCCACTGGCGGCCCATTTTCTGGCGGAGCGGCGCGTGCGGACGGGTCACAAACTCACTGGGTTGACCCCGCGGGCGCTGGACGTCCTGCGCGCGCACCCATGGCCGGGCAATGTCCGCGAGCTTCGCAACGTCATGGAGCGGGCCGTCATCTTTGCCCGCGGCGCGACGGTGGACGTGGGCGACCTCCCCGACGAGCTCGTGCACGGTGGTGCCGATCCGGTGGACTCCGGCGAGCTGCTGGCGATCACCGGGGACCTGGGCGATCTGGATCGGTTCAGCGACGCCAAGAAGCGCGTCGTGGACGACTTTGAGCAGCGCTATGTCGAGGCGCTGCTGGAGTCCACCGGTGGCAACATCTCCGCCGCGGCTCGGATCGCCGGCCTCGACCGCGCGAACTTCCGGCGCCTCCTCAAACGCACGAATTCCTGACGCAAACCGCTGCGCGCCCTCGGTCGCCGGCTGCCGTTCCGGTCGCCCGGCGCTGTAGTTGCGCTGCATTGCGAACCTGTGCCAAAATCTGGACCTTTTTCAGTGTGGCCGTGGCGCGCCGAGGTGTCGCGTGTTAGGTTCCGGCCGAACCTGAGTGGATCAATCACACCTGTTAGGGGGCACTTTCGAAGCTGAGAATTGGAATTTTTTGTCTGGCGGCGGCAGCCACGCTGTTGAGCGCATGCGGTGAAGACAAGGAGGCAACGCGCGCTGTGGAAGGCGGCGTTGACCACGTAGAGGTCGAGCAGGCCAACCACCTGGTGGGCGTCGATGTGCCGTCAAACCTCATTGTGCAACACGCAGGCTTGGAGTGGGCGTACGCAAGCCCGTGCACGCACGGCGGCTGCAGCACCGTGACGTTGCACAACGGCTGGCGGTTTGCGACGGATGCCGAGTGGGCGAACCACCCCGGTCCCGCGCCGTTCCAGAACAAATGTGCCTCGTCCTACTTCGACAGCCGCTGGCACCACTGTGACTACGGCGACTTCAACAACGGTCACGTGACCTCGCACCCAAGCCAGCTTGAGCCGGGCCGCTCGACCTGTTGCTCAGAGACTCTCCTGGTGCGTGCCAACGCCACGGACACCGACGGCGACGGCACGCCGGATGACGACGACGCCTGCCCGCTGGACCCGTCCAAGGCCGCGGACGCAGGCCAATGTGGTTGCGGCAACGCGGAGACCGACACAGACGGCGACTCCATCGCCGACTGCGTGGACGCCTGCCCGGCCGATCCGGCCAATGACGCCGACAGCGATGGCCTCTGCGCCGGCGATGACAACTGCCCCGTGGACGCCAACGCCGACCAGGCGGACTTTGACGGCGACGCCGCTGGCGACGTTTGCGATGCGGACGACGACAACGACGGCGTGGACGATGTGGACGACAACTGCCACTTCGTCGTCAACTCGGACCAGGCCAACAACGACGGCGACGCCGAGGGTGACCTCTGCGACGACGACGACGACAACGACGGCGTGGACGACGTGGATGACAACTGCCAGTTCGTCGCCAACACCGACCAGGCCAACAACGATGGCGACGCCGACGGCGACCTGTGTGACCCCGACGACGACAACGACGGCGTGGACGACGTGGATGACAACTGCCAGTTCGTCGCCAATACCGACCAGGCGAACTTTGACGGGGACGACCTCGGCGACGCCTGCGACCCGGACGATGACAACGACGATGTCGAAGACGGCGATGACGTCTGCGGCAACACCGACATTCCCGAGGTCAGCGTGCCGAGCGTCGAGCTGGGTACGAACCGATGGGCTCTGGTGGATGGTGACAACACCTTCGACACCACCGCCCCGCGCGGTCGCGGCAACAGCAAGCGCGGCTACACGACCACCGACACCGGTGGTTGCTCCTGCGAGCAGATCATTGCCGCGCAGGGTCTGGGCAACGGGCACACCAAGTACGGGTGCAGCAACTCCGCCATGGACACTTGGATCGCCAGCCTCCCGTAGGTTGACGGTCCCGGCGCGTTGGGGCGCCGGTTGAGAAGAGGGCGATACCCGCATGGGTGTCGCCCTTTCTCTCTCTCGGCGGGTCTCGGCGGCGTGCGTGCGTGCGTCGCCGAGTTTCACCGTCGGTCGGGAGGCCGTGCGGTCAGCAGTCGGTGATGGTGAATTTGAGGGTGCCGCCCTCGGCGAAGGCCATGATGTGGTCGCCGGGGTTTGCGCTGCCGTCGAGGATGAGCTCGGAAACCGGCGCCTCAATGAGACGCTGGATGGTCTGGCGCATGGGTCGCGCGCCGAGCTGCGGGTCGTACCCGCCGTGGTCGATGAGGTGCTCAAGCACGCCGTCTCCGGTCTCGAGGTGCACCTCCCGCTCAATGGCGAGACGCCGCGCGGAGTCCTGGAGCTGAAGGCGCGCGATGCACCCGACCTCCTCTCGGCTCAGCGGTCCGAAGACGAGGCGCTCCTCGATACGGTTCCACAGCTCGGGGCTCAGCGCCGATCGCGCGATGCTGACCACCTCCTGCTGGATCTCCGGCGTGAGCGTGGCGCGGTGGCTCGGCGCGATGACCTGAAGCCCACCAAAGCCGATGCGGCTCGTCGTGACCGCGGCCAGACCGGCGCTGAACTGTTCCGAGCCGAGGTTGCTCGTCAGGATGATGACGGTGTTGCTGAAATCGACCTTGCGACCGCGGCCATCGGTCAGATGGCCGTCGTCCAGGAGCTGCAACAGCACGTTGAGCACCTCGGGATGGGCCTTCTCCACCTCGTCGAGCAGGACGATCTGGTACGGCTTGCGGCGGACCGCCTCCGTGAGTTGGCCGCCGTGCTCGTACCCGACGTAGCCGGGAGGAGCGCCGATGAGTCGCGCGACCGCGTGGGCCTCTCGGTACTCCGACATGTCGATGCGGACCATCGCGTTGCGGTCCCGGAACAGAAAGTCCGCCAGCACCTTCACGAGCTCCGTCTTCCCCACGCCGGTGGGTCCGAGGAACAGGAAGCTGCCGATGGGCCGTCCCGAGTGGAAGCCCGCGTAGTTTCGGCGGATGACCTGGCTGACGGTCTGGATGACGTCGGTGTGGCCGATGAGGCTCGCCGACAGCTGCTCCTCCATGCGCAGGAATCGCTCCCGGTCTCGCATGAGCAGTTTGTCCACGGGCACGCCGGTCCGGTCGGAGACGACCTCGGCCACGATGGCGCGGGTGACCTTGTCGGCGTTCTTGCGGCGCGCGCGGCTCCCTGCGGTGTCGAGCAGGCCAATGGCCTTTGCGGGGAGCATCAGATCTGGGATGTACCGCCGGGAGAAGTGCACCGCGGCGGCGATGGCCTCATCCTCGAATTCCACGCCGTGGTGACCGGCGTAGCTCGGCATGATTCCGCGGATGATCTCCACCGCCTCTTCCGGCGAGGGCTCGCCCACCTCCACAAATTGGAACCGGCGCTTGAAGGCCGGGTCATTCTCGATGAAGCGGGTGTACTCCTGCGGCGTCGTGGCGCCGACACACGGGAACTGTCCCCGCGCGAGGGCGGCCTTGAGCTCGCCCGCTGCGTCGGCTCCGTCGCCGCTCGCGCCCGCGCCCATCCAGGTGTGGATCTCATCCAGGAAGATGATCACGCGACCGGCGGCCTTGAGGACCTCGTCCTTGATGCCAAGGAGCCTCTCGGAGAACGAGCCACGCAGTTGGGTCCCGGAGAGGATGCGTCCCATCTCCAGCTCGACCACGACCTTGTCGCCGAGTCCGGTGCCGTCCCCCATCCGGCCGACCAGGTCGACCGCGAGGCCCTCGACGATGGCCGTCTTGCCGACGCCGGCCGGACCGACCAGGATCGGGTTGTTGCTGCGGCGGCGCCCAAGGATGTCGATGATCTGCTCGATCTCCTCGGCGCGGCCGACGAGACCGTCCAGCTTGCCACCGACAGCCTCGAGACTCAGGTTCCGCCCCAGCTTGGCCAGGGTCGGGAACTCCTTGTCGCTCAGTTTGTAGTGCTCGGCCAGACGACGCTTCTCGGCGTGACTGCGCTTGGGCGTTGTGCGGGTGGCCGCCTTGGGCCGCGCCTTCGCCACCGGCTGAGGTGCCGCTTCGACGGGCGCAGGTGTCGGGGCGGCCTCCAGCTCCTCGGCAGGCCCAGAGGCGTGTCGGGGTGGGCGCTGCGCGTCGTTGTTCTCGTCCCTCAGCTCCTGTTCGCGCCGTCGCCGGGCGGGTAGATCCTCACCGAAGATGCTGTTCGCCAGCTTCTTCATCGACGGCTTCTCCGTCCCATTGCGCCGTGGCTTTCGGCTGCCGAACCGACCCTTGAGCTTGTCCTTGATGGCCTCCTGCTCCCCGGTTGTCGGGGCCTGGGGCGTGGACTTGCGGGGCACGCGAGGCGCGAGCGGCTTGGACTGTCGGGGGGTGGAGGATCTGGGCGCCGGGCGCGGTGCCTGCCGGGGCGCAGCACGGTTCACAGGCTGCTTGGGCGTCGGGGTCTGCGGCGCCGGGGGCGCACCATCCAGGTGCTGCAGGTACGGGTTCTGCTGGGTCATCGGATGGTCCGGCGCGAAACCGTAGGGATTGGGTGCCGGAGGCGCAGGAATTGGAGCGTGCGTCGGCAGGACCACCCCGTGCACCGCGTCCACACGTGCGCCGTGCACGTGCGTGGGCACCTGCTCCAGGACCGGGTTCTCCTCGGTCTGGGGACGGCGAAGCGCCGGCATCTCCAGCGTGGTGCCCGGACTCATCTGCACCGCGCCCTCGTACCGCGCCATCGGACTTGCGACCGACTCCGCGACAGGGGGCTGCGTGATGCGACGCGGGGGGCGGCGCTGCGCTGTCAGGTAGCTGATGAGCGTGTTGCGCAGGCGATTCGTGTCGCACCCGGTCTGCCGCAGCGCGCGCACGGCGCCACTGGACGCGTGGTAGCGCAGCAGCCCGACCAGAAGGTGGAAGCTGGTGATGACCTTGCCCGGGCCAGTCCCGGCGACGGTCTGCGCGGTGCTCCACACAAGCCCGAGCACCCCGTCCGGCTCCTCCTCCTCGCCCCCGAACAACACCCGCTGCAGGCTGTCCGGGTCTACCTGGTGGTCGCGCAGGTAGTTTTGGGCCAGGTTGTCGACGCCGAAAAACGCCCACAGCAAATGCTCGCTCGTGAGCGTCTGTCGAGACTCTCTCGCGCGGGCAACCGCCAGATTGATTAATTGGTTCGCCTCTGAAGACAGAGGCGGGGCCAAGCGAGGCTGATTCATCGGCGCCCCCGTAACCATCGTCCTTGATGCGCTCGACACCCTCCTGGTGTCTACGCGCGGTTCCGCCAGATCCGGTTGTAACACATGGGATCGCCGCTCGCCAATGCCTCGGCACCGATGCACACGGCGAGGGGTTGCCGGTCCTATGCCCACAGTGTAGGGTGACGTGGGGGGCTCGGGCCAAGCTGGGATGGATGACGCAAAACACATCCTCCTCATCGACGACGATGGGGAGGCGCGTGCCGCTTCGCGACTGGTGGTCGCATCGCGCTGCGCAGGGGCGCGACTCGTAGAAGTCGCGACTGCGGTTGAGCTCGTCGACGCCTTGGTTCTTGGCGGGTTCGAGCTGGTCGTCGTGGAGCCCTCCGTGCCGTGGGCGGACGCCGATGACCTCGTCGGTTGCCTGGCGCGCCACCTTCCCGCCGCCCGCCTTATCATCTTCACGCGTGACCCCGATCCATTCGCCGACGAGCTCGCCGGCCGACCCGGCGTGAGCGCCTGGGTCCACAAGGACGGCTTCAGCTGTGTCACGGCGCTGGCGCAGGCGGTGCAGGTGGCGCTGGATACGGCAGAGTCGCCAAACGGCCGGGTGTTCCCAGACCTGGATGAGCTGGAGTCGAGCCCCGGATTGATGCGGGTGACGCGGCCCTCGCAGCGCGTCAGCCCGCCGCCCGACGATCCCCCGGTGGTCCCGTCGGTCATGGAGCACACCGCGGCCCAGACCGGAGGCCACACGCCGATTCAGGAGCCGCCGCGCACTGACCTGAGCCATCGCGTCATCCGCAGCAACCCCGTTGCGGAGGACACGCCCGTGCCCGAGGCGCGGATTGGCGCCGTCGTGGGAATGCCCGAGGATCGCCATCCTGGTCTGCGGCTTTCGACGCCCGCGGCGCAGCAGGCGCCAGAGCCAATGCTCGAGACGCCGCTGAGTGCCGAGGGCCTCGAGGCGCTCGGGACGCTTCACGATATGCAGGAGCCTCTGCGCACCGTCATCAACTACCTGACTGTGCTGCGCGAGCGGCACGGCGACGACATGGATGGCGTGGCTCCCTCTTTGATGGAGAAGGCGGAGGGTGCGGCCAGACGGATGCTCGATGGTCTGCAGCAGGGGTTGCCCACGAGCAAGACGGACACCCCTCGGGCCATTCCCTCCCGCCCGGGGAAGGCCACCGGGCGCTGGCGGGTGACCGAGGACGCCGACTTTCCCGCGCTGGAGCTGGGACCTTCCACTGAATCCATCGCGCTGCACAACGACGAAGATGTCGAGACCATCGACGTGCAGCGGGCGAGCATCGACGACGGCGTGACCCGACCCGTCGCGCCGTTGCCCGAGGACCTCGGCGACTCCGCACTGGACCTCTCCGACCCGGAAGTGGCCATGCGGGCGACGTTGGAGAACCTGGAGTCCACGATCAGCCGTCACGGCGCCCTGATCACGTGGGACCCGCTGCCGGAGTCGCTGCCCCTCAGCGAGCTCCAACTCACCCAGCTGTTCCAGAACCTGCTGTCGAACGCGATCAAGTTCCGCGGTCGGAAGGCGCCGCGGATCCATCTGGGCGTGACGGATGTGCCAAACGGGTACGAGATCAGCATCGCCGACAACGGGGTGGGCATCCCGCGCGAGGCCCAGAAGCGCGTGTTCCGGATGTTCGAGCGTGCCCACGGATCCGCATTCCCCGGCACCGGTATCGGCCTGGCCATCTGCAAGCAGATTGTGGAGGGAGCTGGCGGCAACATCTGGCTCGAGTCCGTGCCCGGCGTCGGCACCACGGTGCGCTTTCGGGTCCCCCTGGTGTGGGAAAAGTTGACGGTTGGGGCCGTCGCTCCCACATTGTCAGGCTAGCGCCTACATCTACACACCCTTCGGTGGCTGGCATGGTACCTGACTTAGCTGAGAGTTCTTCCCCGGCGACGACGCGCGTGCTTGCGTTGGAGGACACGGAATCCGACGTATTGCTGCTCCAGGCGTACCTGCCCGAAGACGAGTACGAGGTCGACGTCGTCGGTACGCTCCGGGAGCTGCTCGCGCGGATACGTGGATTTTCGCGCGCGAGCGTGCTGCGCAACGGGATCGCGCCGCGCGCCTGGGATGTGCTGCTCATCGACCTCTGTGTTCCAGACAGTGAGGGCGTTGCCACGGTGGCGGCGGTTCGCGCCGCGGCGCCCTGGTTGCCCATCGTGGTGCAGAGCGCGTTTGGCGAGGTGGACATCGGTGTAGAGGCGCTGCGGGCCGGAGCGGAGGACTACCTGACCAAGGGGCGCTTTGACGCGGATCTGCTGCGCCGCGCGCTGCGGTACGCCGTGGAACGCAAGGCGGGCCAGCGCGCGCTTCGCGACAGCGAGGAGCGGTACGCGATCAGCGTGCGAGGCGCGAAGGACGGCATCTGGGACTGGGACCTGCGGGAGGGGACGGTCTATTTCTCGGAGCGGTGGAAGGCGCTGCTCGGCTACAGCAATGCAGACATCCCGGGATCGCCCGACGCGTGGTTTGATCTTGTGCATCCCGAGGACCGCGAGCTTCTTGCCGCGGCGATCAGCGCGCATGTGGAGGGTTTGTCGGACCAGCTCGAGCACGAGTACCGCGCCCTGCACTGCGACGGCAGCGTGCGTTGGGTGCTCACGCGGGGTATGGCGCTGCGGACCTCCGACGGGCGTGCCTACCGGATGGCGGGTAGCCTCACGGACATCACAGACCGGCGTCAGGCGGCCGATCGGCTGCGCCATGCGGCGCTGCACGACAAACTCACGGCGCTGCCAAACCGGGCGCTGTGCCTGAACCGTCTGGGACAGGCGATGCGCCGTTGCCGGCGCGACCCGACGCACAAATTCAGCGTCCTGTTCATCGACATCGATCGCTTCAAGCTCATCAATGACAGCCTTGGGCACGCCCGCGGCGACGAGCTTCTGCGCAAGTTCTCGCGGCGCATCGAGCAGCTGGTGCGGCCCGGTGACACCTTCGCCCGGCTGTCCGGCGACGAGTTCTGCATCGTGCTGGAGTCCGTGGGCAGCCTGGAACAGGCCGACGTGGTCGCGCAGCGCATCGAGCGTGCGCTGCGATCACCGTTTGATGTCCTCGGGCACGAGGTTTTTGTCTCTACGAGCATCGGGATCGCCGAGGGTTCGCCGAACCACCGCTGCCCCTCCGACATCATCCGGGACGCGGACCTGGCGATGTACCGCGCCAAGCGCAACGGAAAGGCGCGTCACGAGGTCTTTGATGCCGGGCTGCACGACAAGGCAGTGTCCCGGCTCGAGCTGGACACGGACCTGCGGCGAGCGCTGGAGGGAGGAGAGTTCGAGCTCCACTACCAGCCGATTGTCGAGATGGTGGACGGGGGCCTCGTGGGTTTTGAGGCGCTGCTGCGCTGGAACTCCCCGACGCGCGGTCTGGTGATGCCAGATGTGTTTCTGGACGTGGCGGAGGACACCGGGCTCATCGTGGACATCGGTCGCTGGGTGCTGGACCACGCCATCGAGGCGGTCGCGTGCTGTCCGCCGCTGCCCGGAGGCCGGCCATTGTCGGTCAGTGTCAATGTGAGTCCGCGTCAGTTCCGTCGCGCCGACCTCGCCGACGCCGTGGAAGAGTCCCTGGCCCGGCACGGCCTCGCACCTGAGCGGCTGACGCTCGAGATCACCGAACACGCCGTGCTGGAGCACACGGAGATGGCCGTGGAGACCTTTGAGCGGCTCAAATCCCTCGGCGTCTCCATCGACCTGGACGACTTTGGGACGGGCTGGTCGTCGCTGAGTTGTCTGCGCCAGTTTCGGTTCGACCGCCTCAAGATCGACCGCAGCTTCGTGGCAGGGATGTTGGCGTCCGCGAGCGACCGGGAGATCGTCAGGGCCGTCCTGGGTCTGGGACACAACCTTGGGATGGAGGTCGTGGCCGAAGGCGTCGAGGACAGCATTCAATTGGCAGAGCTCCGATCGCTGGGCTGCGAGTACGGGCAGGGGTACCTCTTTGCCCGACCGCAATCCAAATGTGACAGCGGCCAGTGGCTCGCCCGGATCGCCTGACCTTGCGGCTCGTACCCCCGACCCAGAGTCCTGCCCTGGTCTGCGCTTCGCGCCAGCACGCCGTCCGCGACGCCCTTGGTCCCCCACGTGTTCGAAACACGCTCGGCCTGCAGGTCGCCACGGTCGACGCACCGGCACGACCGGTTACCAGGACAGGACTTCGGGTCGGGAGTACTGGGCGGCGGCGGGGTTCTTGCGGACCGATCGCCAGCGACGTACCGTGCCTCCCATGACAAAGACGTGGTTGCTGGTCGTGCTCGCCCTCCTTGTTCCCGTCACTGCCGTTGCGCAGGATGAGCCGGCTCCCCCCATCTCAGCCTGGGAAGTGTTGGACACATTCCCGTTTGACCGCATGGAGGACGCTCCGCTCAACGGCATCGCGACCGTCCGACTCCGGCTGTGGTCGGGGTGGCCTGAGGACGAGCAGGTGCGCGAGACTGTCGCGCTGCGGCTCACCCGCGCGGACGACGAGGAAGTCGACGGGACCCTGGGCATCCGCCGCGACCTGGGGGAGGTGTTCTTCGAGACCGCGTTTCCGCTGGCGGAGGGCATCGAATACACACTGCACATTGAGCTCAACAACTCTCTGCTCGGTGGCGGCGGCGTGGACGAGACGTATCAGGTTCAGTTCACCACGGGCAACCGGTTTGACGAGGCCCCGCCGGCGTTTTCCGGACTCCAATCCCTGACGGTCACCGAGTTGGCCCGGGCCGTGAACGAGTGCTGCCCCGCCAACGAGGAGTACTGCGGTGGGCTGCCCCCGGCCCGTTGCCAGTGGTGCTGGATCGTGGACTGGGAGTACGTCCCACAGCTCGAGCTGCACTTTCGCGCCGTGGAAGATGAGTTTGGCGCCCGCTCCCTGCGGTATCTCGTGTACCGCGTAGCAGGGCCGGACGCCCCTGCGGAGGGTGCGCCGCGGATGGTGGGTCGTTACGACGAGGCCGGTGACAAGACGGTCACACTGACCGAGCCGGACCCGGGGCCCTGGTGCTACCATGTGCAAGCCGTGGATGTCTGGGACCGCCCGGACGGCAATACGACGGTCGTGTGCGGCAACATCGACGATCTGGTCGCCATTGATCGCCTGGAGGTGCCACCCGAAGATCGTTCTTTCTGCGTCGACGAGGGCGGGGAGCCGGGCGAAGACGTGGGGCAGGATGTGCCGGGTGACGGGGACGTCGCCGTGGGAGACGATGTGGGCCGCGATGTCGGCGCCGAGGACGAGGGTCCGGCAACGGTCACAAACCCGCCGGACTCCGGCTGCGGCTGTGAGACGCCCGCCCAGACTCTGTCCTGGCGCTGGATGTTCCGTCGGTGACTCCCTCCAACAATACAAATGGGGCTGGCACAGCGGCCTCGGAGTCCCGCGCACGTCTACCTTGCCGCTCTCACTGCCCCCGCGGCTCCGCGCGGCGAAATTCTCCCTCGTGGATGGTGTGCGCGGCGCTGGTCGCGGTGGCTTTTTCCAGCCCTGCAGCGGCGGACACGCTGGACCTACGGCAAGCGTTTGGGCCAGACGGCGGTCTGATTCACGACGTCTCCTACGGCCCTGCCAAAGACGGTACCTGGGTGCCATTCGCGCTGACGGAAGTCGGCGTGTACGAGTTTGATGCGGCGGAGAACCTGTGGAAGCAGCTTCCGGTGCTGCCGCCCCAGGATCGGTTGGCGTCGCCGGTTCCCTGGCGCGTGGACTACGCGCATCTCGTGGCCGACGGCGGGCTGTATCGTCCGCGCGACCTGCAGCTGACCATCACCACGAACCAGGTCTATGTGCTGGCCCAGGATGGCCGCCTGCACCGCGCGCCGCGCGCCGGGGGCTCGTGGGAGGCCTTTGCGCCGCCGGACACCACGCATCTGGGCGCGCGGGCTTGGAGCAAGGCCAGCCGCTGGAGCGTGGCCGCCGGCCGCGTCGAGCTGGACCAGATCTTCGTCCTGCGCACGGACGGAGATGGAGCCGTCGAGAGGAGCAGGCTCTGGCGGTTTGATTCGGCGGCGGACGCATGGACGCACCAGGACATGCCCGGTCGGGCGGTGCTCACTGGCGTCCCGCGCGCCCGGACCGCCGGACGCTGGCGGCAGGTAGGGCTGACGCCGTCGCTGGCGGAGGGAGCGGACCGGTACCAGGTGGGGCATTTTCTGCGATTGCGCCTGACGGGCGACGACTCGACGCGGTTTCGTGACATCGCCTGGCGCGACCACCTGCGCAGCCGGAGCGCCGACACGCGGCGGGCATGCGCGGCGGCGACCGGGCTGATCGAGACCGGGACGGGCCTCGACGAGCCGCCGGTGCTCTTTGCGATTGGGCGCAGGACCGTGTGCATCTCCACCGACGGCGGGTCTCTGTTCGAGCCGCGCGCTGCGCCGGGCGACACGGACCGCACGGGCGACCTCACCGCTGCCGTGGCCTTTCCCATGCCGGGAGCCCCGGCTGGGGTCAGGCTGCTCGTAGCGACGGATGTGGCCTTTGATGTGGACGGACCCAAGACCCGTGCCCACGGCGGCCGACTGTTTCTGAGCGACGACGGAGGCCGGAACTGGCAGGACGCGACCCCGGACATCGATGGACCGGGTGGCTTTCTCGGTCTCGCAGCGGGTCCAGGTGACGGCGAAAAAACAGAGATCTGGCTGCTGACCGGCCGCAGAGGTCTGTACCGTGGGACGGGGGGCCTTGGGTTTGTGCGCGCGTCGCGGGGTCTGAACGCGACCCCGATCCACGCCCTGGCTCGGGACCCCAACCAGGCGTTTGACCTCCTGGCTGCGTCCCCCACCGGTCTCTACGACTGGTCTGGCGATTCGTGGGACCGGGCGTCGGTCATGGCGACGCGCTCGCTGGGCACGGCGCGGCGCGGCGCCGACGACAATGGGCAGATCTGGGCCGGGACCTATTGGGGCATCGTCCGATGGCGCAACCGCCACGGGCGTTGGCAGGACGCGAGGATTCCGCCGCCCGAGGAGGGCACCGCGCTGCGTGACATACGCGCCGAAACCGGGCGGTTGAGCAACCCGATCCCGGCGTCCGGCGGGATGCGGCCGGTGTCGCTGGTCGCCCCCACGGGAATTGACGAGCAAGGGCGGGACCGAGGCTATGCGTTGGTCGACGGTGAGGGTGTGTACCAGCTGTCGTACGAGGGCGTCTGGACGGCGCTGCCGCTGCCCGCTGCGCCGCCATTGCGCATCGTGGGCCTCGTCGCCGCACCCCTGCCCGATGGGACCTCAGGCGCGGTGGTGCTGACGCGGCGGACGTCACCGGAGGGCTTTCTGGGGGGCGCCTACCTGCACCGTGGTAGCGGGGAGTGGGAGGCCTTGGACCTGCCGTCGGGCGCGGCGCCGCAGGCCGGACTGACCGGGGAGGACCGGGTCTGGATTGCCACCGTCGCGCGGGGCCTGCACGTGGCCTACACCAAGGAGACGGTGCCCAAGATCTCCCACATCGCGGACATCCCCTGCGAGCTGCTCGCGGACACGCCGGACGGCGAGGTGGCGTGTCTGACGCCCGAGGAGACCGGCGAGGCGGGTCCGGCCAGCCTTCGCGAGGGACGCAGCCTCGGCAAGGTTACCTTCCCGGCGGCCGATCCCCGTCCGTCCATGCGGCTCCTGGCCGCGAACCCGCGCGGGCGCAACTTTGCGCCGGCGGTGGCACTCACCTTCACCAAGAACCGCCTGGGCACCTGGCCATGGGTCAGTCCGGGCATTGCCGTGTATGGCCACGAGACAGGTATTGATCCCTTGTTGCCCGAGGTCGACGACGCGCAGCCCGCGGACTGGACCTGGCTATGGGTGGCCACCGGAACCCTTGGCGGGCTCCTCTTGGCGTGGGTCCTGTGGCGGCTGTTTCGCCGCCGCAAGCGTCAGCTCACCGGGTCCAACGCCTGATCCACATCGAGCCCGCGGAACAATGGCGCCTTGACCTTCGCGGGTCCCGGGATTACTACTCCTTGGCGCGTGACTGAATCCTCATTCATTGGAGAGGCCATGATCGATAAGATTCGTAGAGCGGCGGTCCTCGGGGCTGGTGTGATGGGCTCTGGCATTGCGGGACACCTCGCCAACGCCGGGATCCCCGTACTCATGCTGGACATCGTGCCGCCGAACCCCGGTTCTGGCGACGACACGAGCGACCCGGCTTTCCGCAACCGCTTCGCCGCGGGCGGGCTGGCGAAGATGCTCAAGCAGAAGCCGGCGCCCCTTTTCACCAACCAGGCGCAATCGCTGATCACCGTCGGCAATTTCGACGACGACCTGCACAAGATCGGTGACTGCGACTGGATCTGCGAAGTCGTCAAAGAGGATCTGGCGATCAAGCAACGGTTGTTCGCGAAGGTGGACGAGTTCCGACGCGAGGGATCGATCATCTCCTCCAACACGTCGGGCCTGTCCGTGGCCGGAATGCTGGAGGGTCGCAGCGACGACTTCCGGAAGAATTTCCTCGTCACCCACTTCTTCAACCCCGTCCGCTATATGAAGCTCCTGGAGCTCGTGGAGGGGGATGAGACGGACCCGGCGGTCATGGCGTTCATGTCCGAGTTTGGGGCCAATGTCCTCGGCAAGGGCATCGTCTACGCCAAGGACACGACAAACTTCATCGCGAACCGCATCGGCGCCTACGGTATGTGCAAGACGCTGCACGTCATGGTGCGCGACGGTCACAGCGTCGAGCTGGTGGACAAGGTCTTTGGGCCGGCCACCGGGCGGCCCAAGAGCGCGGTGTTCAAGACCGCTGATCTGGTGGGCCTCGATACGTTCTCGCACGTGGCCCAGAACTGCTACGACTCGCTTCCGGACGACGAGGAGCGGGACGTGTTCCTGCTCCCGGACTTTGTCCACGGGATGATCGAGAAGGGCTACCTGGGGCGCAAAGCGGCCAGCGGCTTCTACAAGATGGTCAAGGAGGGCGGTGCGCGCACCGTCCTGTCCATCGACACAGACACGCTGGAGTACTCCGAGCAGGAGAAGGTGCGGTTTGCGTCCCTCGGTGCCGCGCGCAACGAGAAGGACACGAACAAGCGCCTCAAGGGCGTGATCAACGGCGACGACCCGGCTGCGCTGCTGGCCCGCGAGGTCACCTACGCGACGCTCGCATACTCGGCGCGACGCATGGGTGAGATTGCCGACGACGTGGTCAATATCGACCGCGGTTTGCGCTGGGGTTACGGCTGGGAGATCGGCCCGTTTGAGGCCTGGGATGCCATCGGTGTCAAAGAGGGTCTGGCCGGCATGAAGTCCGCTGGTGTGGACGTCCCCGCGTGGGTCGTGGACATGGTGGAGACCGGCCACGACAGCTTCTACAGCAAGGACGAAGCGGGCTACCCGACGTATTACGACATCGGCAAGAAGGCCTACGCCCGCGTGCCCCGCTCCGAGCGTGAGGAGAACCTGATGCTGCTCAAGAGCACCGGGCGCGCCACCAAGATCGCCGGCAACCTCAGCGCCAGCACCTGGGACCTGGGCGACGGCATCCTGGGGCTGGAGTTCCACAGCGCGCTCAACGCCAAGATGAACCCCATCGACGACGACATCGTCGGCATGATGGACTCCGCGTGCGACGAGCTGGAGAAGAACTTCGACGGCATGGTGATCTACCATGACGGGGACAACTTCTCGGCAGGCGCGAACCTGCTGCTGGTCTACATGCAGATCCAGCAGGGCAACTGGGACGATCTGCGGACCATCGTGACGAGCTTCCAGGCGGCGAACCAGCGCATGCGCTACTCGTCCAAGCCCGTCGTGGCGGCGCCGGCTGGGCTTGCGCTCGGCGGCGGTGCGGAGGTGGTGCTCGGCGCCAACGCCATCCAGGCGGCGGCGGAGCTCTACATCGGCCTCGTGGAAGTCGGCATGGGGCTCATCCCTGGCGGCGGCGGGACGCTGAACCTGCTCAAGAACCTCTACGGACGCTACTCGAACGACCGGGATTTTGATCCTGCGCCGTTCATCAAGAAGGCGTTCCTCACCATCGGAATGGCGCAGGTCGCCACGTCGGCGGAGCAGGGGCGCGAGTTTGGTTTCCTCCGGGAGACCGACGGCGTGTCGCTCAACCGCGACCAGCTCCTCTACGCGGCCAAGCAGCGTGCGCTGGGCATGGCCCGGACGGGCTTCACGGCGCCGCAGCCCAAGCAGTTCCGGCTGCCTGGACCCGACGGCGCAGCCACCGTGGACATGCTGCTGTACTCGATGGTGAAGAACCATCAGATCAGCGACCACGACCGGTTGATCGGCGCCAAGCTGGCCCGCGTATTGTGTGGTGGCGACACCGGGCTGACCACGACTGTGAGCGAGGAGCGTCTGCTCGAGCTCGAGGCTGAAGCCTTCCTGTCCCTCTGCGGTGAGCAGAAGACGCAGGAGCGCATCGGTCACTTCCTGAACACCAGCAAACCCCTTCGGAACTAGGAGAACGCAACAATGACCCGAGAAGTCGTCATCGCTGACGCCCTCCGTACCCCGTTTGGGCGCGCTATCAAGGGCAGTTTCCGCAATACGCGGCCGGACACGCTCGCCGCCGTCGTCATCAAAGCTCTCCTCGAGCGCCTCCCGCAGGTGGACCCGTCCCAGGTCGAAGATCTGGTCGTCGGTTGCGCCATGCCGGAGGCCGAGCAGGGCATGAATGTGGCCCGTCTCATCGGGCTCATGTCCGGCCTCCCCGTGGAGGTCCCGGCCATGACCGTGAACCGTTTCTGCTGCTCCGGCTCGCAGACGATGGGCATGGTCGCCGACCGCATCGCGCTCGGTGGCTACGACATCGCCATCGCCGGCGGCACGGAGTCCATGTCCATGATTCCCATGGGCGGCAACAAGGTGTCCGTGAACCCTGAGCTCATGGCCAGTTTCCCGGAGGCGTACACGCCCATGGGAACGACCGCCGAGATCGTGGCGCGGCGCTTTGAGGTCTCCCGCGAGGACCAGGACGCGTTTGCGGCCGAGTCCCATCAGCGCGCTGCAGCGGCCTACGAGAAGAACTTCTTCGCCGACGAGATCGTGCCCGTCACGACCACGGTCATGGGTCCCGACGGTGCCAAGGAGGTCACGGTCAGCCGCGACGAGTGCATCCGGCCCGACACCACTGCCGAGGGCCTCAAGCGGCTTCGGCCGGCCTTCGACCCCACGGGCTCCGTGACCGCGGGCAACGCCTCCCCACTGACCGACGGCGCGGCGTTTGGCGTGCTGATGGCCAAGGAGAAGGCCGAGGAGCTGGGTATCGACTACCTGGGCTACTTCCGCTCCTGGGTCGTGGTGGGTGTGGAGCCGGACATCATGGGCACCGGCCCGGTCCCCGCCGTGCGCGCCCTGCTCAAGAAGACGGGACTGACGGTGGCGGACATCGACTGCTTCGAGCTCAACGAGGCTTTCGCGGCCCAGGGGCTCTACTGCATGCGCGAGCTGGGTCTGGACCCGGCGAAGGTGAACCCCAACGGCGGCGCCATCGCACTCGGACACCCGCTCGGCGCCACCGGCGCGCGCATGGTCGCGACGATCCTGCGGCACCTCAAAGCCACCGGCGGCAAGCGCGGCATCGTCACCATGTGCATCGGTGGTGGGATGGGCTTTGCGTGCCTGGTCGAGGCAGCTTGATCCAACCGTAGTTCGTTTTGGTGGAGCGCGGTCCCGAAAACCATCGGGGCCGCGCTTGGTCGTTCTTGCTCTCTGCGCTCAGGTGCGCATCATCGTTCCCGGCATGTCCACCATCTCTACTGCTTCCTGGCGCGAGCAGCTGCGAAAGCGGCTCGGCGTTCAGCTCAAACCGCCACGGCGCCTGAAGTTCACCCGTGAGGGCAAGTACTTTACGGGTATGACGCTGTTGATCGGTTTTGGCGCCATCAACACCGGCAACAACCTCCTGTACCTGCTGCTCGGCATGATGTTGGCGCTGATCATCCTCAGTGGCGTGTTGAGCGAGACCGTGCTGCAGAAGCTGCAGGTGCGTCGCAAGCTCCCGGACAGGCTGTTTGCCGGGCAGCCGGCGCTCGTGGAGTTGACCCTCACCAACAACAAGCCGCGGGCTGCGAGCTACTCAATCCAGGTGCTCGACCGGATTGAGGGTGTGAAGTCCGCGGACCGGCCCGGTGTCTACTACATCCGTGTAGACGCGGGCACCTCCCAGAGCTCGCAGTACCGCTACGCGTTTGCGCGGCGGGGCCGCTTTCTGATCGAGGGGGTGGAGATCGCCACACGTTTTCCCTTTGAGCTGTTCCTCAAGAGCCGGGATCTCGACGAGCGTGACGTCGCCGTCGTGGTGTTCCCGGACCCGATTGACCCCCCACCGCTGCGCACAAGGGCCGCGGAGCTGACCGGAGACGTCTCGCGCCAGCGGGTGGGTCATGGTGGGGACTTCCACGGACTGCGCGACCACCGCGAGGGGGACGACGCGCGCAACATCCACTGGAAGACCACCGCGCGACGGGGCGAGGTCATCACCAAGGAGTTCGAGGAAGAGGAGGCGCGCTCAGTGACCGTGTGCGTGGACCACCGGGAGCGCTCCGAGGACGGCAGCGACGACGTTGAGCACGCCATCCGTGTCGCTGCGGGCCTGTGTCGCGACTTTCTGGCGCGCGGCTACGCCGTGGGTCTGGGCACGCTTTCGGGCACGGTGCGACCGGGGACTGGACCCGGCCACCTGGACCGCATCTTCCATGAGCTCGCAGTGCTGGAAGCCGCGGACGACGATGGCAGCCCATTTGTGGTGCAGGGCGGGGCGAATTGCGTCGTCGTGGGACCTGTCGCGAACGCCCCGGCGGTCGCCGGAGGGCGCGTGCTGGAGCACCTGGTGGTGACGGCGCCGGAGGTGGACCCTTGAGGCGCCTCGACATCGACACGCTCGGGAAGCTTGGAATCTACCTGCTGGTTGCCGTGTCGTTTCTGGCGCTGTGGACCGGCGGCGCCTTTGGCGTGGCCATCGCCGGACCCATGCTCGCCGCGGCCGTCGTCAGCTGGTTCTGGGAGAAGCCGCGCGTGGACCCGGACAGGTTTGGCACCGCCTGGACGGTGCTCACTGTGGGTTTCATCGGCTTCTGTATCTTCCTGATCGTTGGCACAGACGAGGGCATCGTCCGCGTTGGCGTATACCTGGTCCTCTACCTGACTTTCGCGAAGCTCTTTCAGCGCACACGCCTGGTCGATGAGGTCCAGCTCCTGGCGCTGACGTTCCTTTTGATCGCGGCGGCGACGGCGTTCAGCGAAGATGTCGGCTTTGCACTCTGGTTTGGGCTCTACGTCGTGGTCGGGGTCGTGACGTTCGCGATCTACCACCTGCGCGTGCAGCTCGAGGAGCACCGTGCCCGCGGTGGACGCAGCCGTCGCCAGACGTTTGGCGCGCGGTACCTCGCCGTGCTCGTGCTGCTGGCGCTCGTGGCGTTCAGCTCTGCGGTGGTGTTCTTCTTTCTCTTTCCGCGGCTGGGTTTTGGCTTCTTTGTCCAGAAGAGTCGCGACGGTGTGCAGCAGACCGGCTTCTCGGAGAACGTGGATCTGGGCAAACACGGCACCATCGACGACGACAACACTGTCGTCATGCGGGTGGTCGTGGAGCCGGACAAGCTCAACGCGCTGCGCGGTATCTATTGGCGGGGCATCTCGTTCGACAAATACGACGGCGTGGGCTGGTCCAGCACGCTCAAGCGCCGCCGTCCGATCCAGCCCAACCAGGACTACGAGTACAAGATTGCGCAGCTGACGACAGAGGACCCGGCGGAGATCGTGGAGCAGACGATCTACCTCGAACCCATCGGGTCAAACGTCATCTTCGGGCTGCCGCTTATCCTCGAGTTTGGGCTGGCCGACAAGGACAAGAGCGTGCCTGCGTGGATCCAGGCGCGGCGCGGCATCACGATGCACGAGGGGGACATCTTCCGCGTGGCGCAGGTGCCCAAGACGGGTCTGCAATACAAAGCTGTCAGTTGGCCCGGCCAGTACGATCCCGAGCTGCTCAAGAAGCAGAAGTCGGGCGAAGGCATGCGCGAGCACCAGCAGGTCGCCTACCTCCAGCTGCCCGCGATTGACCCCCGCGTGCGCACGCTTGCGGAGACGGTGACCGCAGGCGCGGGGAGCGACTGGGAAAAGGCCGTCGCCATCGAGAAGCACCTCAAGGAGAACTACACCTACACCACCGACCTGCCCGACCCGGGCGCCGAGCCACCGCTGGAGGCGTTTCTGTTCACGCACAAGCGGGGGCATTGCGAGTTCTTCGCGACGGCGATGGTGATGATGCTGCGCAGCGTGGGTGTGTACGCGCGCATGACCAACGGGTTTCTCGGGGGACAGTGGAACGACTTTGATGAGTTCTTCGCCGTCCGGAACCGCGACGCACACTCCTGGGTGGAGGTGCACCTTCAGGAGGCGTGGTGGGTGCGTTTTGACCCGACGCCGCCGACTGAGGACTACGAGGCGGGCCCCACCTTCTGGGAGCGGGTCTACTCGTTCTACGACTCGCTGAAGTTCAAGTGGGTCAAATACGTCATCGAGTACGACCTGGAGACGCAGCTGGAGCTGCTGCGCAACGCGTCCAACGCGCTTGCCGGCAGCGACGACAAGAGCAGCGAGGTGTCGTCCGCGGAGCTGCGGCAGCGGTTCGCGGACGCCGTGTGGTCCTTCCGTCGCAATTTCTGGGTGGGGATGGGGGTGCTGCTGATCGGACTCCTTGGGTGGTTTGGCATCCGCATCCGCGGCCTGGCGCCGCTCGACTTCCGCGACGCCGCTGTGGGTGTTGGTGCGGTGGGGGCGGGGCTGGGCCTCGTGGTCTTGACCTGGCGGCCCGAGGCTGGCGCGTTTGCCCAGACCTACGGCGTCGTCGTGCCGCTGTTGGGGCTGTGGTTTGGGGTGGCGCGTCGCCGAAAACCGCGGACACGCCGAGGCACGTCCTATGCCGGGATTTCCAAGATCTACGCGCGGTTGCGCAAGAGTGTGGAGGACGACGGCGAGTTGGAATTCGGGGCCACCGAGGGGCCTGAGGCCTTTGTGCGGCGCGTCCGGGGGTCTCGGCTCCCCGAGCGGGACGAGATCGAACGCGTCGCGCTGCGCTATCTGGCGGTGCGCTTTGGCGGCGCGCAGCTCACCGACGCCGAGCTGTCCGGGCTCGGCAAGTCGGTGAAGCGCATTCAGAAGAGGTTGCGGGCGTGGCGAAAGGCCAGGACGTTGTCCTGAAGGGAATCAGACGATTCCTTCGCGGACGCGGGAGGTGAGGGCGTCGATGCCGTCGGACTCGAGCACGTAGTTGTTCACGCCGGCGGCCGCTGCGGCCTCCTCGAACTTCTCGTCCGCCAGTCCGCGCCAGCCCACGATCCAGGTGCGCGAGAAGTGGTCGTGCTCACGGATTCGCTCCACCATCTTGAGGGGGTCGATGTTCGGAAGCTGCATGTCCATGACGAGGCAGTCCGGGCGCGCGTCGCCAATCAGCAACGAGGCCTCGATGGCGTCGTCAGTGCCGTGGACCACGTGGTTGCGTCCAATGGCGCGGCGCACGAGCTCGACGGTTCCCGGGTCCTGGCAGAGCACGACGACCGTGCGCTGGTCGCGCTCCACGAACGGGTTGGGCATTCCGTACCGGTCCAGGAAGTCTACGAGCACAGACTTTTCGATGCGGTAATGGCCGCCAGGAGTCCGAAAGGCGCGCAGATTCCCATTCTCGATCCAATTTTTGATAGACGTAATGTTTGCATTGCAAACACGTGCGACTTCAAAGGTCGTGAAGACCTGTTTGTCCAGGTTTGTTTTCGTGCCCATTCGTGCCACTCCTCTCCTTGGGGCTTAGAAGTAGTATTCCCGAAGGTTTACTGTAGGTGCTTTACAGTATGGTGGTCTACGCGCCCCCGGGGCGGCTGTCAAGGCCCTTCTCAGGATCCCCCCTTGCGTCGGGTGCCCAATCTGGTGCACGTACTAGGGTTTGTCTCTTGCGCGGGCTGCTTGATTTTCGCGTCCAGCCGGCGTCCATCACCTGGATTGGAATTCCGATGTTCTCGACCTTCGGTCATCTGTTTCGCGTCACGACGTGGGGCGAGTCCCACGGGCCCGCCCTGGGCTGCACGGTGGATGGGTGCCCCGCCGGCCTGCCGTTGGATCTCGACGCTGTCGGTGTTGAGATGGCTCGCCGGCGCCCGGGACAGTCCAAGCTGGTCACGCCGCGAAAGGAGCGCGACGAGGTCCAGGTTCTGTCAGGGCTGTTTGAAGGACGGACCACCGGCACCCCCATCAGCATGGTTGTGTGGAACGGTGACGTCGATTCAAGCAAATATGAAAAGTGGAAGCAAACCTACCGTCCGAGCCATGGCGATTATACCTACGAAAAAAAGTATGGTTTCCGCGACTGGCGTGGAGGTGGGCGTGCCTCAGCGCGTGAGACGGCCGCGCGGGTAGCGGCCGGAGCTGTGGCACGACAGTGGCTCGCGCACGAGTTTGGGGTTGATGTGATCGCCTGGGTGGACGCCGTCGCGGGGATGCAGGCCGCAGTGGATTCTGACGCGGTCAGCAGGCAGGACGTGGAGGCGCACCCGACGCGCTGCCCGGACCCTGCAGTGGCCGAGACGATGGCCGCGGCGATTCAGGCGGCGCGGGTGGACCGTGACTCCCTCGGCGGCGTGGTCGGCTGTGTTGCCCGCCACGTGCCCGCCGGGTGGGGCGAGCCGGTCTTCGCCAAAGCGGAGGCGCTGCTGGCGCTGGGCATGCTGTCTCTGCCGGCGGCCAAGGGGTTTGAGTCGGGCAGTGGTTTTGCGGGCACACTCATGCGCGGCAGCGAGCATAATGATCCGTTCGTCCTCGTCGACGGCGAGGTCCAGACGACATCCAATCACTCGGGCGGCATCCAGGCTGGGATCAGCAACGGGATGCCCATCACGATGCGGGTGGCGTTCAAGCCGGTGGCGACGCTGGCACGTCCACAGCGCACGGTCACCAGCGACGGGCGTGAGGTGGAGATGGTGATGAAGGGGCGTCACGACCCCTGTGTGCTGCCCCGTGCGGTACCGCTCGTGGAGGCGATGACTGCGCTGGTGCTCGCCGACCTCGCGCTGATGCAGCGCCGCCAGGGCTGAGGCGCCATCGAAGACGTCGCTCTCTGACGTTCAGGCCCTGCGTCGGGAGACCAGCAGGGCGGCGCCGAGGACCAGGAGGACCTGCCACGGCGGCGGCGGCGCGTGGGCGGGCTGGCAGGCGCAGTCGCCGGTCTCGGCGCTGCTGATGGAGGGGGTGTCGTCGACCTCCGGCATCTGCGGGTCACACGCGTCGCCCTGGCCGTCTGCGTCGAGGTCGAGCTGGTCGGGGTTGGCCACCTCGACGCAGTTGTCGGCGTCGTCGACAACCCCGTCGCCGTCGGCATCCTCACGGTCGTCCTGTGCGTCGCAAGGGTCGCCGACGCCGTCCCCGTCGAGGTCGTTCTGATCCTCGTTGGCCACCAACGGGCAGTTGTCGTCCTCGTCCGCGATGCCGTCGTCGTCGTCGTCCTCGTCACAGACGTCACCGAGGCCGTCCTCATCCAGGTCGTCCTGACCCACGTTCATCGCCACCGGGCAGTTGTCCTCTGTGTCTGCGACCCCGTCGTTGTCGTCGTCCTCGTCGCAGACGTCACCGAGGCCGTCCTCATCCAGGTCGTCTTGACCCGCGTTCATCGCCACCGGGCAGTTGTCGTCTGCGTCCGCGACCCCGTCGTCGTCGTCGTCCTCGTCGCAGAGGTCGCCGAGGTCATCGCCGTCGGTGTCGGTCTGGTCGGCATTTTCGGTCAGTGGACAGTTGTCGTCGGCGTCGGGGACGGCGTCGCCGTCGTCGTCCGCGTCGCAAATGTCGCCGAGGCCGTCGTCGTCGGTGTCGAGCTGACCGTCGTTGACGTCGTAGGGACAGTTGTCTTCCCCGTCGAGGACCCCGTCGTCGTCGTCGTCCTCGTCGCAAGCGTCGCCGTCACCATCCGCGTCGGTGTCGGTCTGTTCGACGTTGGGTGTCCGCGGACAGTTGTCGTCGACGTCGGGGACGCCGTCGCCGTCGATCTCATCCTCGCACACGTCCCCGAGGCCGTCCGCGTCGGTGTCGAGTTGATCTTCGTTGGCGACGAGCGGGCAGTTGTCCTCGAGGTCGGGGATGTCATCGTTGTCGTCGTCGTCATCACAGGCGTCGCCAAAGTCGTCGTCGTCGCTGTTGATCTGGTCGGCGTTGGATGTCCGGGGGCAGTTGTCCTCCACGTCACTGACGGCGTCTGCATCGTCGTCGTCGTCGCAGGCGTCGCCCAGGCCGTCCTCGTCCAGATCGAGCTGGTCTTCGTTCCCCAGCAAGGCGCAATTGTCTTCGGCGTCGGGAACGTCGTCGTTGTCATCGTCGTCATCACAGGCGTCGCCGAAGTCGTCATCGTCGGTGTTCACCTGGTCTTCGTTGTCGACCAGGGAGCAATTGTCCTCCCCGTCGCTGACCCCATCGCCATCGTCGTCGTCGTCGCAGGCATCGCCGAGACCATCCGCGTCCCTGTCGAGCTGATCGTCGTTGGCGAGCACGGGGCAGTTGTCGTCGCCATCGAGGATGTCGTCGCCATCGCGGTCGTCGTCACACAGATCGCCGATGCCATCGTTGTCGAGGTCGAGCTGCTCCACGTTTGCGACCAGGGGGCAGTTGTCCTGGTCGTCGGCGATGCCGTCGTCGTCGTCGTCGTCGTCGCAAGCGTCTCCCAGGCCGTCGCCGTCGGTGTTGGCCTGGTCCGGGTTGGCGGTCAGGGCGCAGTTGTCGTCTGCGTCGAGCACCAGGTCGTTGTCATCGTCCGGATCGCAGACATCGCCGAGGCCGTCGTCGTCGGTATCGACCTGATCCGCGTTCGGAACGATGGGACAGTTGTCGTCGGCGTCGGGGATGCCGTCCCCGTCGCGCTCGCCTTCACAGACATCGCCGACGCCGTCCTCATCGAGGTCACCCTGGTCCTCGTTGGCGTCGAAAGGGCAGTTGTCATCGGCGTCGAGAACCCCGTCGCCGTCGTCGTCCGCGTCGCAGGCGTCACCCTGGCCGTCGGCGTCTGTGTCGGCCTGTGTGTTGTTGGCGTCCACCGGGCAATTGTCGTCGGTATCGGCGACCCCGTCCTTGTCGTCGTCGGGGTCGCAGACATCGCCCAGCGCATCCTCGTCGTTGTCGAGCTGGTCGGGGTTGGCGTCCGCCGGACAGTTGTCCACGTCACCGCAGAGGTCGTCCTGGTCCCCATCGTTGTCCGGGTCCTCCGGACAGGCGTCGCAGACGTTACCGAGCCCGTCGTCGTCGGTGTCGAGCTGGTCGGCATTCGCTTCCGCGGGGCAGTTGTCCACGTCGCCGCACACGCTGTCGCCATCCGCGTCGTCGTCGGGATCGTCGGGGCAGAGGTCGCAGATGTCGCCGACTCCGTCGCTGTCGGCATCGCTCTGGTCGGCGTTGGCGTCCGCGGGGCAGTTGTCCACGTCGCCGCAGGCGCCGTCCCCGTCGGAGTCGTTGTCGGCGTCGGCCGGGCAGGCGTCGCAGGCGTCGCCGAGGCCGTCCTCGTCGGCGTCTTCCTGGCCGAGGTTGGCGTCGCCGGGGCAATTGTCCACATCTCCGCAGAGACCGTCGCCATCCAAATCGTCGTCGGGATCGATGGGGCAGGCGTCGCAGAGGTCGCCCGCTCCGTCGCTGTCGCTGTCGGTCTGATCGGGACTGGGCAGCGGAAGCGTCCACGCGACGATGTCGTGGTGGTTGCCCGATCGTTTGCTCGCAGCGGTGAAGCCAATGAACGGCGCCTGGCCTGTGATCGCGGGGATGTCGATGGTGTGGGTCAGCGCGGCATCTCGAGGCTTGGGTTCGGTTGTGGAGACAAAGACTTCGAGCAGGTCTGTGCCCCCGTCGTAGTCCACCCACACGAAGAAGCCATCTGCGCCCACGCCATTGAAGTCAAAGCCTGGGTCGAGGTTGACGGCCAGGTGGTCGGTGACGTTGCCGCCTGTCAGGAGCGCCACATGGTTGCCGTTGGCATCGCCGTCGTTGGAGCTGGAGGTGTCGAACTCGACGGCCACGCTGTTGGTGATGCCCTCGTACCCCAGTCCGCCCACTGCGCCACCCAACGCGCTGTCACCATCGCCATGGTTCTGGATGACGAAGGTGAGGCCGTGGGCGCCACTATTGCCCGAACCCTGGGCGATCCTGGCGTGGAAAGCCGTGGCAAAGTCGTCGTCGTCACCGAGCGCAATCGGGTCCGACAGGAAGACGCTGCCACGCCGTGTCCCGCCGCCGCTGGTGGGCGTGACGCGCAGGAAGCTGCCGTGGATCGCGTCGCCATTGGTGGTGAGCCGATCAAAGTCGGTGAAGTCGGTCACCACCAACCCCAGCCCAGAAACGCAGTTGTCACACACGTCGCCCACGCCGTCCCCGTCGATGTCGGTCTGCTCGACGTTGTCCTCGTCGGGGCAGTTGTCACAGAGGTCGCCGAGGCTGTCGTTGTCGGCGTCCGTCTGATCCTGGTTGGCAACCACCGGGCAGTTGTCGATGTCCCCGCAGATGGTGTCGCCGTCGGCATCGTCGGCGGGATCGTCGGGGCAGGCGTCGCAGACGTCGCCCGTCGTGTCGTCATCACGGTCGTCCTGGTCCGCATTGGCGTCGCCCGGACAGTTGTCGCAGGCGTCGCCGACGCCGTCGTTGTCCCCGTCGGTCTGATCCGGATCCCCCTGCAACACGGTCCAGGCAAGCACGTCGTGGTTGTTGGCCCCGTCCTCGCGGTTGTCGTCGCTGGCGGCGGTGAAACCGACGAAGGGTGCGTTGCCCACAATCGCGGGGATGTCCAGGGTGTAGCTAAGCGAAGGGTTCGGAGGCTTCGTCTCGGCTGTGGAGACGAAGATCTCGAGCAGGTCCGCGCCCCCGTCGTAGTCCACCCACACGAAGAAGCCAGCATCGCCCCGACCGTTGAGGTCGAAGCCGGCGGCGGCCTGCGCCAGGTGGGTGAACGCGTCGCCGCGCGTCAGCAGACCGATCTGGTTTGACACGGTGTCGAACTCGATGGCGACGCTGTCGGTGATGCCTGCATATCCGAGCCCGGTCCGTCCGCCTCCGAGGGCGGCGGTCCCGTCCGGGTCGTTGTGGAGCACGAAGGTCAGGCCGTACTTTCCGCTGGTGCCACCCCCACCCGAGATCCTGGCGTGGAAGGCGGTGGCGAGGTCATCGTCTTCTCCGAGAACGACGGGAGCTTCCGCAAAGACGCTGCCGCGACGGGGGTCGAGGTTGTCGAAGGGAGAGACCCGCAGGAAGCTGCTCTGGCTGGCGTTCCCGTTGCTGCGCAGTCCGGGGAATCCGGTGAAGTCGTCGACGTGCACTCCCTGCGTCACCGGGCAGTTGTCGCAGACATCGCCCACCCCATCGCTGTCAACGTCCACCTGGTCCGCGTTGGCGTCGTCTGCGCAGTTGTCGCAAACGTCCCCCAGTCCGTCGTCGTCGGCGTCGCTCTGATCGGCGTTGACCGCCTGTGGGCAGTTGTCGTCGCGATCGATCGTCCCGTCTGCATCTGTGTCGTCGCAGACGTCGCCCACGCCGTCACTGTCGGTGTCTGTCTGTTCTGAGTCCCCCAGTGCAAGGCGCCACTGGAGGACGGCGTGCCGGTCGAAGTTGCCAGCGGAGGAAGCGCCGAACCCGATGAACACCTCCTCACCCACCTGCGCCGCTACGTCGATGCTGTGGCTCAGCATTGGCAGGGTTGGCCGTACGATCGTCTCGGAGACAAAGACCTGCAGGAGGTTGGTGGTGCCGTTGTAGTCGATCCACACGAAGAACGGCACGTCGTTGTTCATGTCGAAGCTGGGAGTCGCCGTCGCCAGATGCCGGGCGACGTCGCCGTTCTGGAGCAGTCCGATGTGGTTGTCGTTGGGATCGTTCGCGTTGTTGTCGGTGGTGTCGAACTGGACCCCCACGCTGTTGACGATGAAACGGTAGCCGGCCCCTCCGCCATCGCTCGTCAATGCGGCGGCGCCTCGGGGGTCGCTGTGAAGGATGAAGGTCATCCCGGTGCCCCGGGACACGCCCCCCATCTGCACCTCGAAGAAGGTCGAGAACGACATCGTCTCCGTCCACGCCACCGGCTCGGTCAGCCAGGCGTTGCCCCGTAGGTTGGGGGCGTTGGGGATGAGTTGGAGCGCCGGGCCGTCCTGCGATGCGTCCCCGTTGAGCGTCAGCGCGGACACATCCGAGAAGTCTGCCAACCCGAAGGGGAGCTCGCCGGTGTCCGGGCAGCTGTCACAGACGTCGCCGAACAGGTCCCCATCGAGGTCCGCCTGATCGACGTTGACGTCGGTGGGACAGTTGTCGACCGCGTTGACCGCGCCATCGCCGTCGATGTCGTCATCACACACGTCGCCGATGCCGTCACTGTCGAGGTCGGCCTGGTCGACGTTGGCGATGAGTGGGCAGTTGTCATTGGCATCGAGGAGCTCGTCTCCGTCGCTGTCGTCGCAGAGGTCGCCGACGCCGTCATTGTCGCCATCGGCCTGGTCCGGGTCGGCCACGGGCGGTACCGTCCAGGTCGTGACCGTGTGGCTGTTCGTATTGGTCAGGGAACGACTGTCGCAGCGATCCCGCAGACCGCCGCCGCTGGCGGCTGTAAAGCCGAGGAAGGGCCGGTTGCCGACAAGGCCGGGGAGGTCGATCGTGTGGCTGAGCAGGGGTGTCTCGGGCCGGACGTCCGCGGGCGACGCGAACACCTCCAGTAGCCGCCTACGCCCGTTGTACTCGAGCCAGACGAAGAAACCGGGGTTGCCGTTGGTGTTGAGATCGAAACCTGGACTGTCCGCGAGCGCCACGTGCTGGGAGACATCGCCGTTCGTCACAATGGCGACATGGTTGCCGTTGGGATCGCCCCCATTGGAGTTCGTGGTGTCGAACTCGATGGCCACGCTGTTGGTGACGCCTCGGTACCCGAGGCCGTCCCCTCCCGCTCCGAGAGAACCCGTGCCATCGTCGTGGCCCTGAATGACGAACGTCATCCCATGGTCCCCATCGGAGCCGTCGCGGGCGTTGATCAGGGCATGGAACGCCGTGGAAAAGGAGTTCTGGGCGTCCAGCGTGATGGCTGTCTCCAGGAACGCGCTGCCGACCTTCCTCTCAGCGGAGTACACGGACAGCCCCTCACACTCGTCCTCCTCGTCGAAGTTCGAGCCGACCTCGGCCTCCGGTGACACGACCAGACGCGCACCCCTCGTGGCGGCATCCCCGTTGAGCTCCAGCGCGAGGTCGCGCAGGTCGGTGACGTTCTGGCGGTCGGAGAGCAGGGTCATGGGGCAATTGTCGACCTCGTCCGCGACGCCGTCCCCATCGGCGTCGTCCTCACAGGCGTCACCGAGGTCGTCGCCGTCCAGGTCAGCCTGATCGGGGTTGTCGACCAGCGGGCAGTTGTCCTCGGCGTCAATGATCCCGTCGGCATCGCTGTGATCGCAGACGTCGCCGATGCCGTCGTCATCGATGTCGACCTGGTCATTGTTGAGGTCACCAGGACAGTTGTCACACAAGTCACCGACGCCGTCCTGGTCGCCATCCGTCTGATCCGCGTTGCCCAGCCTGGGGCAGTTGTCCTCCCCGTTGGGCACGCCGTCGTCGTCGACGTCCAGGTCGCAGGCGTCGCCGACGCCGTCGTTGTCGAGATCAGCCTGGTCGACGTTGGTCACCAGCGGGCAGTTGTCATCGCGATCGAGAAACTCGTCGGCGTCGCTGTTGTCGCAAGCATCGCCGAGCCCGTCATGGTCGACATCTGCCTGGTCGGCGTTGGGAACGGCCGGGCAGTTGTCTCCAAAGTCGGGCACGGCGTCGGCGTCGGCGTCTTCGCAGATGTCTCCGACACCGTCGGCGTCGGTGTCGGTCTGATCTGTATACCCAGGCAGCGTCCAGGCGAGTATGTCGTGGTTGTTGCTCTCGACCCCGATGAATTCGTCGGTGGCGGCTGTGAAGCCGACGAACGGCGCGTTGCCAACAAGGGAAGGGATGTCGATCGTGTAGCTCAGCTGCGGGGCCTGCGGTTTGTTGCCGGTGGTGGAGACAAAGACTTCCAGCAGGTCCGTGCGCCCGTCGTAGTCCACCCACACAAAGAAGCCCGCGTCGCCCATGCCGTTCAGGTCGAACCCCGGGTTCGCCTGGGCCAGGTGGGTGTCCGTGTCGCCCTGGGTCAGCAGACCCACATGGTTGGGCTGCGTGTGGAGCTCGATGGCCACGCTGTTGGTGATGCCCGAATACCCGAGTCCCGTGCGGTTGGCGCCCAGTGCGTCGGCTCCGTTGGGATCGTCGTGCAGCACAAACGTCATCCCGTAGACGCCGAAGCTGTCACTGCCTCCCGCGATGCGGGCGTGGAAGGCCGTCGCGAAGTCGTCATCGTCACCGAGCCGGATGCGGGCCTCGGCAAAGACACTGCCGTGCTGCAGCTCGACGTCCTCGAAGGGTGAGACGCGCAAGAAGCTGCTCTGGCTGGCATCTCCGTTGGTCTTGAGCCCTGGGAATCCCGTGAAGTCGTTGATGACCGTCACGGGGGACTCCGGGCAGTTGTCGCAGACGTTGCCCAACCCGTCGTCGTCGGCGTCGGTCTGATCGGCATCCGCCACCATCATCCCCCATTGGTTGACGGCGTGCCGGTCCTGCAGATTCCCGCAGGATGCGCCAAAGCCAATGAAGACCTCCGGCCCCAGCAGTGCGGCCACGTCGATGGTGTGGCTCACCAGAGGCAAGACGGGCTGGACATCGCTGTCGGAGACAAAGACCTGCAGCAGATCGCTGGCGCCGTCGTACTCGATCCACACGAAGAAGGGGGAGTCATCGTTCATGTCGAACGCGGGGACACCCGCCGCAAAGTGATCCACTACGTTGCCGCCGGTGAGCACGGCCACGTGGTTGTCGTTGGGATCGCCGGTGTTGTTGTCCGCGGTGTCGAACTCCACCACCACGCTGTTGGTGATGCCCCTGTGGCCCGCCCCATTCTCGTTGGTGGCGACGGCCAACGCGCCGTCGGGGCTGCTCTGGAGGATGAAGCTCATCCCCGTGCCCTCGGAGGCGCCCCCCATCTGCGCTTCGAAGAAGGTCGAGAACGACATCGTCGCCGTCCACGCCACCGGCTGCGTCAGCCACGCGCTGCCCCGTACATGTTGTGCGTCGGGCGTCAGCTCCAGCGCGGTACCATCTTGGGAGGCGGACCCGTTGCGCGTCAGGGTCGACACGTCCGAGAAGTCGGACAGCCCAAACAGCACGTCGCTCGAGTCGGGACAGTTGTCATCGCCATCGACGACCCCGTCGAGATCGGTGTCGTCCTGGGCCTGTGCGGATGGCGCCCCGACAAGGAGAATCGAGGATGCAAAGGCCACCCACAGGCAACGTCTGGCGATATCCTAGGAGGCCTCGTAGCATTATGGTCGTCGGGGTCTGCAGCCATTGTCCGTGCAGACGCCATTCACGGCAATCGTCGTCGGCAATGAACCCGCCCGGGCCACCGCGCACGATAGCGCACCCGGCCACATTTGCGCGAATCCAAGCCCCGCCTACCTGCGGCGGCTTGGCCCGGACAATTCAAACAGTGTGGAGAGGGGGGGGCGGTAGAGGCGTCAGCGGCGTCGCCAAATGTGCCACTGCGGGGTTGCTGCTCCCGCAGACTGACAGCCCTTGGTCTGTACGGCGACGCGCTCGGCGCCGCCTGCGCGGTCGGAGGGCGCGACCGGTTCGTCGTCGTTCGGGTCCGGGCGCTGCGGGTCCGGGTTGGGCAGCGGGTCGCCGTCCGGGTTGGGCTCGATGATTGGCTCCGGCTCCGGCTCCGGCTCCGGCTCTGGCTCCGGCTCCGGCTCTGGCTCCGGCGCTGTCTGCAAGGCAACGGAGGCCCAGGTGTCGCCGTATTGAACCTCGAGGGTGCGCTCTTTGCGCTCCGTCGCCCAGCCATCCTTGCTCACTTCCAGCGTGTAGCTGCCCCACTCGAGCCCGTCGATGCGGTAGAATCCGCGGTCGTCGGTCGTGACGGCCGGACCGCCGACGACTTTGACCCTGGCACCGGCCACGGGTTGCTCGGTGTTCATGATGTCTCCGGCGCGGACAAAGCCGACCAGGTTGCCCGTGACGGCACCTCCGTCCTCGCCGCGCACGTAGCGCATGTACCGGTCCCAGTCCCAGTGGGGTCCGGGGTCGGTGTGGGTCTGGTTCCTGAACTCCACGTGGCCCTTGATGTGCGCCCGGTCGAGGGGCACGCCCCAGGTGTCGGCGATGTGCCGCACCAGGCGCGCGGACGAGCGGTACATATCGTCGGTGAACCACCGCGGTTGCGAGACCCAGCCTTCGTGTTCGATGCCGATGGTGTAGCCATTCTCGGAGCCCACATGCCAGCCCATGTCCTTGTGTTGCACCATCTGGGTGATGTCGCCGTCGGAGGACCGGATGACGTAGTGGGCGGAGACGTTGGAGCTGGGGTTGCGGAACCAGGAGATCGCGCCCGCGTAGGAGCCCTGGGTGACGTGAATGGCGATGTGGGTCACGTCACTCGGGCGCCGGTTGCGCGCGCTGTAGTTGCTGGAGTGGGCCGGGTTCCAATGTGCGCTGGGGTACTCTTGCATGGCCTGGGTGCGCACCTCATGCGTGGGCAAATCCACCCGGTCGTGGCCGGCCACCGCCATGGGGAGCCCCTCCTCCGTGTAGTCCGTCATGCCGGTGTTCAGCAGGCTGAAGACGTCGGCCGTGTAGCGCCGACCGGCCCGCTCATCGCCCGCAGCGCCGTAGACAGCCACCGCATCCTCCCAGGCCTCCAACGGGAGGTCCCCGTCGCCGGCGAGGTGGCGAAGCGCAGCGGCGGCGCCGCGGATGTTGGTCGCGCGGTCGTAGACCAGGTCGTGCTCGGCCGCGTCGGTCAGGCGCACGGCGAGCTCCATCGAGCGCCACGGCGCGCCGCGCAGGGCCATGATTCCGTAGGCGGGCGGGGCGTGGTCGTCGTCGAGCCCAGCGGTGTCGGGGAGGGGCGGTGTCTGCCAACGCGTCTCGACCCAGGCCATGGCCTTGAGCAGGTCCACGGGCACGCCAAACTCGCTGGCGGCGAGTTCGAATTCGTGTTCGAGGGGGCTGCGCCTGGCCTGGGGAGACGGGGCGTCGTCGGAAACCGCGGGAAGCGGCGGCGATACGTCGGCCGTGCAAGCGCACAAGAACACGCACGCCCAGACCGTCCATCGGAGCGGGGACACACCGGCGAACCGGCCATGACCAGAGTCAGAATGTCTCATCGGATGTCCCAATCGGGGCGTATCGCCGCCGTCCCGGGCCACATCACCAAGCCACGCGATGTTGAAGTATCAACCGTCGTCGACTCTAGGCAGCGGGTCGTTGCGTGTCAACGCTGCGGGAGGTCGCCAAAGTAGCGGTGCATCCCGGCAGTGCCTGCGGCGCCGTTCGCTACACACTCGTCGTGGCGGACCGCGTCGATGCCGCCCAGAGCCAGGACGGGGATGGGGCTCGCGGCGCAGATCGCGCGCAGCTGGCGCAGCCCGAGCGTGGGTCGGCCGTCGTTGGGTTTGGATCGGGGCGCGAAGACGGGTGCGAGCAGGGCTGCGTGCGCACCGCGGGCGGCGGCCCGGCGCACGTCATCGGACGTGTGGCAGGCCTGAAAGACGCGCAGCCCGCTGGGGCAGCGCGCTGAAGTGGCGCGCAGATGGATGTGGACGCCCAGACGCCGTGCGAGGGGCTCGGGACCGTTGAGGATGAGGCGTTGGGCCGCGATCTGCGCGAGGTCGGTGGCGGCTGCGGCAAAGACGTCTGGCTGAAGCTCGTGGGCGCGCAGCTGCAGAAACTCGACAGCGTCGTCGCGCAACAGCTCGCGGGCCCGTTCCAGCCAGCCGCGCCGCGTGGGGTCAGTGATGGCGATGCGCCAAGGCGTGGCGGGGAGGGGGAGCATGGCGGCCGCGCGCGTTGCTACTGCGCCAGCAACGCCTTGAGCAGCCGCACGGCTTCGCCCTTGTTGCCCGGCAGAACCACGGCGAGGATCTTGTTGCCGGACCGGATCACGGCGGCGTCGGACTTGGCGCGAATCTGCCGTTCGAATGCGTCGGCAGATCCTTCGTCGTTGAAGACCTTCAAGGACGCCGCTCCGCTGATGACGCCGCGGTTGATGGACAGCGTGATGGAGCCGCCCTGCGTCTGCGGCTTGCCGAGCAGGTTCCACCCGGCGCCCTCCAGCTTGCTCTTGAAGGACTCGGGCGTGATCTGATGGATGCGGAACGCGGCGACGCCGGACATGGCTACGTCGTCCACGCCCGCGTCCTCCCTTGGGCGCCGGTCCACGCTTGGCACGGAGCCGGCCGGCGTTCCGCCCGTGAGGCCGGCGAGCACTTCGCGCGCGAGCTGGGCTTTGCCGGGCAGCACGACGACGAGGGTGGCGGAGCCACCGATGTTGAGCCAGGCCGCGCCGTCTTGCTTGGCGATGGTGTCCACAAAGGCCTTCACCGCGATGCGATCGTCGAAGTAGGCAAAGGAGGCGGCGCCGCCGACGGGACCCTTGGAGATGGGCAGGGTGAGCGACTGGGGGTTGAACTCCTGGGCGTCGCCGACGCGCTTCCAGCCCAGAGCGGCCAACCTGGACTCGAGGTTGGCCTTGGTGACTCCGCGGACATCCTCGGTTCCACCGCGGCCCACCGACGGCGCGACGGCTGCGCTGTTGCCGCTGTTGAGGCCGGCTCGGTACCGGGCGGCGACCTCGTCAAAGAGAGTGGCGGATTGGCCTTTGTCGTTGGGGCAGATGGCGGCGAGGACTTTCGCGCCCTTGCGCACGACCACGCC
>CALBXO010000839.1 GCA_937890335.1 uncultured Pseudomonadota bacterium
TGGGCGGCAGGATGTAGGTGTCCGCCACGCCCTGCACCATGAGGATGTGCCGGGGCGCACCGCCCTCCAGGGGCTCCCAGACGGTCTGCCGGGCGTACACCGGCGGGTCCGCCGACTCCCCGCCCCATTGTAGGAGCGAAAGCACCGGGTCGTGCTCGTGCAGCTCGCGGGTGCGGTAGCCAATGAGCAGCTCCGCCAGCGGGCGCACCTCAAGGGGGCTGAGTTTGTGGATGACATTGGCAATCCAGCTGCCGCCCGCGCCACTGAAGACCGCCGCCCGGTACCGCGGCTCGAGGGCCAGAGTCAGCGGCCCGATGGTGCCGCCCATGGAGTGGCCCATCAAGACGAGATGGGTGTCGTCCAGCCCCACGTCGTCGGCGTCCACGCCAGGGCAGGCAGCCGCTGGCAGCCGCAGCGTGGCCACAAGGTGCGCCACGAGCATGAGCTCCAGGGCCGATTGGCGGATGTTGTCCCGCATGGCGATGGGGTTCTGGAAATTGAAGATGAGAAACTGTTCGTCAGCGCCGTTGATGTTGCGCAGACCTCCGTGGGGGCCGTCCACGGAGACCCCGGCAAAGCCTGCGCGCGCGAGGTGCAGCGCGGGTCCCGCGCCCTCTTCCAGGTTGGGGCCGTGCGGTTCGGCGTGGACGCCGCGGTCCACAAGCGGCCGGTCGCCCCCGCCCCCGGTGCGCACAAAGACCGCGGTGGGAAAGCCCGTCTCCGGCGCCGGCGCCCGCGGAAGCGTGACCACCACCCGCGCCCGCTCCGTGCCCTGAAGCACCGGGCGACCGTCGTCGCCGAGGACCCAGTCGCCACCGGTGTAGGTGAACGGTGGGTCGCCCTGTTGGTAGATCGGCATCTGCACAGTCGCGGAGAACACACAGAACTCGTCAAAGACCTCGTCCGCCACCCAGGCGGCCTCGGGCTCAGGCAGGGGTGTGGAGAGGATGGCGTCGCGGGCGGCTGACAGCTGCGCTGTGGGGTGCCCCGTACGGTAGACGGCCATGGCGACGACACCCGTCGCGCCGAGCTGTGCGAGCTCGCGCCACGCCAGCCGGTGGGCCTCCCACGCCATCTCGCGCATACCGGCAGGTCTGGCGTCCGCCGCCAGCGCGTGGACGAGGCTCGAGGGCTGCACTGGGTCACCGCTGCGCGTGGCGACGCGGTCCGTGACCACGGCTGCGTACAACGTCCCCGGACGCAGGGGTCGGCCCTGCAGAGGCAGGATCGAGAGCAGGTTCGGCGCGCCGTACGGGCCCCCATCCTCCTCAAAGAAGGCAGTGACGGGGATGCGGACACCGTAGTCCAAGGAGCCGGGGTCCACGCCGACGAGGAAGATGGATGCGGCGGGTTCGAGACTGCCGCGCAGGTCCGGCAGAGAGGCCGGGTCCAGCGGCTGCGTCGCGGGGAAGTAGACGGTGGAGGTAAGCCCAAAGCCGTCCACGTCGCGCTCGATCAGACCCAGCAGGCTGTCGACGAAGGCCAGCGCCAGCGGGTTCGGGAAGCCTGTGAGGTCCGGTCGCCCGTCGGCATTCCGGCGCGCTTCGTCGGGGAACGGGGCGCTCCAGAACGCTGCGCCATACTCGGTGCGGATGGTGGGAGGGCGATCGGGATCTGCCGCATCCACGTCGTCGCCGTCGGCATCATCGGCATCCGTCGCGTCGGGTCGGGGGCCGATGTCCCCCGCGTCACCCGTGCCGTCGCTGGCATCGCCGGCGCGGGTCACGGGGCCCTCCTTCGCGCAGCTGGCAAGACAGAGCGGCGCGAACACCGCGAGGGCGAATGCAAGGAGAAATTGCGGAGGTGGCCGGGGAGGGCCGGGGCGCGCGGCGGATGCTGGGTTCATCGTCGTACCGCGCTGGGGTCAGAACTCGAGCTCGTCCACCCGGATCTCGACCGAGTAGTCGGTCTCCAGCGTCTGACAATAGATGTGCAGGTAGTAGTTGCCCGGCTGCACCTCGAAGCTGAGCTGCCGCAGGATGTCGGTGGACTCGGGCAGCTCCAGGTTGCTGAGCACCTGGCCCACGGAGTTGATGACCTCCACCTGCGCCTCCGCTTCGATGTAGTCAAAGTTCACCGTCACCTTGGCGATGCCCGGGCTGTTTACGGTGATGTACTTCCAATCGTCCCGATCGCCGTTGACCTGGTCACAATGGTCGATGATGACGCGGTTGACCGGCATCTCGATGGCCTGTGTCCGGCTCTGATCACCACCAGATTGTCTGTTGGGATCGGGCTCTACGGAACAGGCGGCGAGAGCCAGCGCCAGACAGACGCCCAGCGCGAGGGGAGAAAAGTGGCGTGCAAACATGGTCACTGCAGCGGGTCGTAGGTCACGGTGAGCGTGTAGTCCGAATCTCCCTCCTTGGCGAAGATGCGGACGTAGTACTTGCCGGGGTCGGCCTTGATTGTGATCTTGTCGAGCAATTGGCGCTTCTCGTCCTGGAATGTGGACAGCGTCTGACCGCGCTCGTCGGTCAACACCATCTCGCAGTATGCGTCGTGCTTGTCGAAGGTGACCGTGATGGTCACAACGCCAACAGAGGGCACGATGAAATACTTCCAGTCGTTCGTGTCGCCGGCCTTGGTGTCCACGACACCAATGACACTCGTGCCGAGCGCGACCTCCTCCGCGTTGCCGCGGAATCCATCACTGCCCGGCAGGTCGGGGTTGGTCTCAATGTCCTGGCCACATTGTCCCGCCGTCAGCGGGATGGCGAGGACGACGGTCACGAGAAGCGTGAGAAGACGGTACCTGGTGTTCTTCATCGGTGCAGGATCGAAACACGGCATGACCGGGCGGTCAACCCTGTGCTACGATCACGGCATGTTTCGCGCGAGCCTCATCGCCCTCGTGGCCCTGACTGGTTGCCAACCGAGCGCCGCCCCCGAGGCGGCAGCCACGGCACCGACACCCGCGCGCGCCGCCCAGATTCCCACCGCGAACCCCGTCAAAACCGACGTCCGCGCGGACCCGACCGAGCCCGCTGGCCCCGCGGCGGAGGCGGCAGATCCCAAGGAGCAGGCCCTCCTTCTCGCCCACGGCGTGCGCAACCGCCTCGCACAGGGCGACCTGGCCGCGTGGCTCGGGCCCCGGGCGGTCTACCCGTTTGACCTCGATGGCAAGGACGTCGCGGCCAACGCCACCGAGCTCGCGGCGAAGCTCCCGACGTACACCGCGACGTGGGCGCAGCAGGTCGAGACGAACACACGCTGCGAGGCCCAGGCGCGCGAGGACATCCTGGCCGGGGCGCCGCTGCACTACCTGGACCGGCTCGGTAACCGCCCACCTGCGGCAGAGCTCGCGCGGGACCTCGACCTCTTCGGGCTGGGCCCGGGCGAGCTGTTCATCAACTGCTACACGCCGGAGACTGGCGACGCTGGCTACACCGTGATTGCCCGACGAACCCAGGCCGAACTCCGGCTCGAAGCGTTCCGCAATTAGGCCCCGTGTGGTAGAGCGGTAGGCGCATCGACGGGCAGCGCCGCAGCTGCCTCGACCCTGGACAGGCACGCTATGACCATGTCTCCCCATATCTTCCGCAAGTATGACATCCGCGGCGTCGTGGACGACGATCTCACCGTCAGCGTGGTGCGTGACGTCGGGCGCGCGCTCGGGACCCGCTGCGCGCGCGCTGGCGGCAAGACGTTTGGTGTCGGCCGCGACTGCCGGACGCACAGCCCAAAGCTGCGCGACGCGCTGGCCGAGGGCCTGTCTGAGGCAGGGCTCGAAGTGGTGGACTTTGGCATGGTGCCGACACCCCTGCTGTACTTCGGCGTCTTCTTCCGGGACCTGGACGGAGGCGTCCAGATCACTGGGAGCCACAACCCGCCCGAGTTCAACGGCCTCAAGATGATGATGGGCAAGGACACGCTGCACGGCGACGAGATCCAGGATCTCCGCGCCGCCATCGCGTCCGGCGACCTGGACAAAAACCCCGGTGGCAGCGTCCGCGAGGAGGACATCATCACGCCGTATCTCGACTACGTCGTGGACAACATCAAGCTCGGCGACCGCAAGTTGACGGTCGTGGCCGACGCGGGCAACGGCGTCGGAGGCATCGTCGCAGCCCCGCTGCTCGAGCGCCTGGGCATGACGACGCACACCCTGTTCATCGAGCCCGACGGCACGTTCCCCAACCATCACCCGGACCCGGCGGACGAGCACAACCTCGAGGACCTCATCGCCAAGGTCGCGGAGACCGGCGCGGACCTCGGCGTCGCCTACGACGGCGACGGCGACCGCATCGGCGTGGTGGACGACAAGGGCAACATCATCGCCGGAGACCGGCTGATGATCATCCTCTCGCGCGCCTTGCTCGCAGAAGAGCCCGGCGCGACGATCGTCGGCGAAGTAAAGTGCTCGCAGACCCTCTACGACGACATCGCTGCGCACGGTGGCATTGGCATCATGTGGAAGGTCGGCCACTCGCTCATCAAATCCAAGATGAAGGAGTCCGGCGCCTTGCTCGCGGGTGAAATGAGCGGCCACATCTTCTTTAAACACCGCTGGTTTGGCTTTGACGACGCCCTGTACACCACGGCGCGCGTCATCGAGCTGCTCACCCAGAGCGACCGGCCGTTGTCGGAGATGCTCAAGGATGTGCCGGTGACGTACGCAACGCCGGAGGTGCGCATCGACGTGCCCGACGCCATCAAATTCGACGTCGCCGATTGGATCGCCGCCGAGCTCGCCCGCGAGCACGATGTGGTCGCCATCGACGGCGTCCGGGTCCTCTTCCCAGACGGCTGGGGCCTGGTCCGCGCGAGCAACACCCAGCCGGCGCTGGTGATGCGGACCGAGGCACAGAGCCCGGAGCGCCGCGACGAGATCGCGACCATGCTGCGCGGCCGCATCGAGCAGGCCCAACGCGAGCTCAAGGGGTAGACATGCTCTGCATTGGTTTTGACGTGGGCGGCACGAACGCCCGCGGTTGCCTCATGGAGTTCACCGACGCGACCGCGCCACCGAGGCAGCTCGCCGAGGTCAAGGAGCGCATTCGGGACACGCGGGCGCCGTCACAGGTGGCCGCAGTCATGGCGGACATCGCCACGCGCCTCGTGGAGCAGGAGGGCGTGGACCCGGCGCAGATCGAGTCCGCGGGTGTCGGCATCGCCGGCCAACTCGACAAGACCGGAAACACCGTGGTGGGCGCGCCCAACCTGGGATGGACGAACGTGCCGTTCAAGAGCGTACTCGTCGAGTCGCTTGCGGGCGCTGGTTTCACACCACCGGTCCGCATCGTCAACGACCTGGCCGCCAATGTCTGGGGCGAGTTCTGTGTGGGTGCCGCGCGCGGCCACCAGGACGTGCTGGCCGTGTACGTCGGCACCGGGGTCGGCGGCGGCGTGATCGCCGCCGGAAAGCTCTACGGCGGACACGGCGGCAAGGCCGGCGAGATTGGCCACAGCAAGGTCGTGCCCCACGGCGCGCCCTGTGGCTGCGGACAGCGCGGCTGTGTGGAGGCCTATGTGGGCGGTCGTCGTCTTGAGGAGCGCCTGACCCAGGACTACCGCGCAGGGCGCTCTCTGGGTCTGCGCCCCTACCTGCCTGTAGAGCTTCGGGACGTGGACCATATGCACATGGACGCCATCATCCGCCCCGACGTGGCCGACGCTGCGGCCGCCGCAGGTGAGCTCTACGCCGATGGCCTCTGGAGCTACGTCGCGGACCTGCTGGCCATGGCAATCGCCAACGGCGCCATGGTCCTCAACCCGGGCCTCATCCTCCTTGGCGGTGGGGTGCTGCGCAACACAAAAGAGCTCTCCCGGCGAGTGGTCGAGCGCATCCCCAGCTACATCCTCCGCGCCGCTGCTGACGACATCGAGATCCGGTTCGGCGAGCTGGGGGACGACGCCGGCGTGTACGGCGCGGCGCTGCTGGCGCGCGGCTGACCTCGCGCGCGCGGGCGCGCGGATGGTGGTAGCTGCTCTGGCGAAGTGGTACCAAGAGGGCATGCGGGGGATTGTTGCAGCGGT
>CALBXO010000840.1 GCA_937890335.1 uncultured Pseudomonadota bacterium
AGAAGCGGCCCAAGCTCTTCTACATGACGCAGGTGGCGACCAAGCCGCCCACATTCATGATCTCGGTCGCCGATCCAGACGCCATCTCGACGACCTACCAGCGGTTCCTGCTCAATCGCCTCCGCGAAGACTTCGCGTTTGGTGGCACACCGCTGAAGATGTTCTGTCGCAAGCGCGGGAAGGACCCCGACAAATGGGGCAAATGATCGCTTGGCCCTCGGGCCACAACTGCCGCTGACCCGATCTTCAGAACAGGTCGAGGTGGTAGTTCATCCGCAACATCGACGTCAGGTAGACGGGATAATTGCCCAGGTCCGTGGCGAACGCGTGGAGATCGATCTCCGCACCGATGGACCAGTGCCTGTATCGCCGCCAATCGACGCCCACCCCCAACCTCGCGCCGGCGTCTACCTTGCGACCCTGGCCGTCCTCGAGCTCGGGCGAGCTGACAAAGAACGTCGGCCCCAGGGTCACGAAGGGCACGTAGGTGGCGACGTCCAGGTTGTAGATCACGCCGACCCACCCTGAGCTGATGGACTGTCCAGGCAGATCACTCTTACCCTCACTGAGTTGGTAGGAGTGGTAGCCACCTGCGGTCATTCCCCAGAAGAGATTGAAGCGGTACTCCGCGTAGAGCCCTCCACCAAAACCCCCTTGGCCCTCCTCACCGCGGGCGGGGAGGTCGGTGAAGCCGGGGCCGAGTCCCAGGGTCAGTTCGCCCTCCACCGCGTGGGAGACGCCGGTAACGGACGTGAGCGCGAGCACGATGAGGACCGCCACCACGGGCTTTGACACGGGGAATCTCCGTCAGTATATTCGCGCGCCCGAACCCTGCCTCGCAGCCGGTTCGGCCCAACGCAGCAACAGGTTTGTCCCCCAATGGCCATCAAGATCAAGAAGAAGGGTAGACGGGACGACGAGAGTGTCGATCCCCTCGACGAGCCCGATCAGTTCATCCAGACCGCGGACAAGTCCGCCAGCTGGGCGGTTCAGAACCGCCAGAAAGTGATCGCGGGCCTCGTCGCTGCCGGCGTTGCCGTGGCAGCGCTTGCCGCGGGAGCGTTCTACGTCCAGAACAAGGCGTCCTCCATGTCGGACAGCCTGACCGCCGCCGTCAAGGTGATGCGGGCGCCCATCGGCGATGCCCGGAGTCCCGACGCAGTCGCGGCTCCCGTGGCACCCAAGGATGGCGAGAAGCCCGCGGGTCTGCGTTTTGACGACTCGGCGACCAAGTACACAGAGCTTGGCGCCAAGGCAGACGCAGTGACTGCCGCGTACGGAACCGAGCCGGCGGGCAAGTTCGCCAAGCTGATCAAGGCGCGGGCTCTGCACGGCCAGGGCAAGTACGCGGAGGCAGCGTCGGCCTACAAAGAGTGGTCCGACGCGCACGCGGGCGCGCCCGAGCAGGCCTTTGTGCTCCAGTCCCTGGCCACGTCGCAGGCCGCGGCTGGCGAGACCGACGCAGCAATCGCCAGCCTCGAGTCGCTCAAAGCGCTCGGCGAGGAAGCTTGGGGCGAGACGTCGGGTTACCAGATTGGCCGCATCTACCAGGAGGCAGGGCAGAAGGACAAGGCGCGCGCGGCGTACAAGGGACTCCTTGAGAAGTACCCGGACAGCTCGCGTGCCGAACTCGTGAAGATGCACCTCGACTTCCTGTGAACCGAACCAATTTTATGCGGCGCGGCCTGAGAGCATGCCTCGGCCCTGCGCTCCTTTGCGGCGCGCTGGGTTTGTCCGCGACCGCATGCAAATCGCTCCCCGGCACCGAAGGCGCCCGGTTGGCCAGCACCATGGGCACGCAGGTGGCGCCCACCCCGCGGCTCGCGCTGGCGTGGCGGTCCCACGTGGTCAGTTGGCAGTACTGGGACTGGCAGCCACTCGAGTTCAGCCAGCCGTCCGTTTCGCCGGATGGGCAGGAGCTGGCGGTAGGGACTTCCACGGGGCAGGTGGTGGGGATCGCGACGCGGGATGGCCGGGTTCGCTGGTCCGTGGACACCGGCGCTCGGGTGGACGCCAAGCCGGTCTACTGGGAGGACATGATCCTCGTCGGCAACGACGCGGGCGTGCTCCACGGTCTAAGCGCCCACGGCGACATTCGTTGGACCTACCAGACACGCGCAGAGATCGACGGGACCGTCGCTGTGTCCGACGGTCGCGCGTTTGTGATGGACGGCGCGGACATCCTGCATGCGCTGGACGCCCGCACGGGCAAGCGGCTGTGGAGCTATACGCGGGCGCTGCCAGACTACTTCACCGTGGGCGGGTCCTCCGAGATATCTGTGCATGGCGACACCGTCTTCGCTGGTTTTGCGGACGGCACCTTCGTGGCGCTCTTCATCGAGGACGGCAGCCTGCAATGGGGCCGCGACCTGACGGGAGGAGCCCGCGACTTTGTCGATGTGGACGCGAAGGCCATCGTCTACGACGGAATGGTGTACGCGGCGAGCTTCGCCGGTGGCCTGTACGCGATGGACCTCGCCAGCGATGGCGAGCCGGTGTGGCGCCGTGAATTCAGCGGCGTGACATCGCTCCAGCGGGTGGGGGACACGCTCTATACTTCGACCGCCAGCCGCTACGTGATCGCCCTTGATGCCAAGACCGGGGCAACTCGGTGGCGGTTCCGGCATGTGGAGAATACTCCTACGGAGCTCGTGGTGGCGGGCGATTACCTTGTCTACGGCGGCAGCAATGTGGGGCTGTTCGTCGTGGACCGGGCCAGCGGCCGACCGCTGCTTGGTTTTGACAACCGCGGTGGGTTCAGCGCCCCGCCGAGCCATGCCGCCGGGCGCACCTACGCCTTCTCCAACCGCGGCTACCTGTATGGTTTCGACCTCGTGGTCCCGTAGCGCGGCCCTGCTTGTTGTGGCGGGCCTCTACGCGTGCGGGACGGTCCAACCCCAGCCCGACGAGACCACTGTGCGCGTATTGAATCCCGACGAAATCGCTGAGGCGGCGCAGGTCTATGCGGCGCAACGCAGCGCCGCGTTGAAGCGTCCCGCCCCAACTGCAACGGTGACGCTCGAGCGCACGCACGTATTGGGCGAGCCGTCGCGGATCAACCCGCAGGGCATGCGCGTCCTGGCGTTCAGTCTGTCCAATGGTCTGCGCGTCTTGCTGTTGGAGGACCACGCGGCCCCGGTGTTTGCCTACCAGACGTGGTTCGCCGTGGGATCGCGCCACGAGAAGCCCGGCAAGACCGGCATCGCCCATCTCTTTGAACACTTGATGTTCAAAGAGACGAAGAACCTTGAGGAAGGCGAGTTCGACCGGATCATGGAGTCCCACGGGGCGGAGACGAATGCGGCGACGTGGTTGGACTGGACCATGTACCGGGAGCAGCTGCCGTCGTCTGCGATGGAGCTGGCCATCCGACTCGAGGCGGACCGGATGGAGAATATGGTCCTGACCGCGGAGCACCTTGAGAGCGAGCGGGAGGTGGTCAAGAACGAGCGTCGCTATCGCGTGGATGACGATCCGGAGGGCACGATGTTCGAGCTCCTCTACGCAACCGCCTTCGTCAAACACCCCTACCATTGGCCGACCATTGGATGGATGGCCGACATCGACGCGCTGACGCTCGAGGATTGCCTGGAGTTCTATCGCACGTGGTACGCGCCGAACAACGCGACCATTGTGCTGGCAGGCGACCTCCAGCCGGACGTGGCCCTTGGTACATTGCTTACCTACTACGGGCACCTCAAGCGGCAGGAGTTGCCATCCACCGTTGTGGAAGTCGAGCCGTCGCAAGTGGCCGAGCGGCGGCGCACCGTGGTGATGCCGCTGACCAGCGCCAAGTTGTTGTTTGGCTATCGGATTCCCGCACTGACTGACGACGACCACGCGGCGGTGCAGATAGCCCACCAGATCCTGTTTGGGGGCGACTCGGGCCGGCTCTACAAGAAGCTTGTGGTGGAGACCGAGTTGGCGTCCGACGCTTCCGCGTGGGTGGGAGAGTTTGCGCACCCAGGGCTGTACGAGGTGCTGGTGACGCTCAAGCCAGGTGCCGATCCGGACCGGGTTGAGTTGCTGATTCAGCAGGAGCTCAACGACTTGGGGACGGGCGCGCTGTCGGACGCCGAGCTGGACGGAGCGAAGAACCAGCTCGAGATTCGCTACCTGCGCAACATGCAATCGGTGGGCGAACGAGCGTACGGGCTCGGTCACTACGCCACGACGGCGGGTGATTTCGCGCTGCTGTTCGAGGTGGCTGACCGCTACCGCGACGTGGACGCCGACGACGTCCAGCGCGTGGCACGCAGGTATTTTGCTCCGTCGCGCCGGACCATCATCACCGCAGTGCCGGCCAGGTGACTGGCGGGCCAAATCCCTTG
>CALBXO010000841.1 GCA_937890335.1 uncultured Pseudomonadota bacterium
AACGGCGCCAACAACGGCGCGAACAACGGCGCGAACAACGGCGCGAACAACGGCGAGGTGGGAACCATCGCGGATGTGGTCACCCCGCAGTGTGACGGCTGGCGCCAGCCGAGCGGCGGCGACAGGCGGGACGGTCAGATGCAACGGATCTCGCTGGCCGACTTCCCGGACGCGGTCTGCAACGACGGTACGCCCGCCAACATCTATGTGCGCCGGGCCACCAACCCTGACCACGCGAGGCGGTTCATCGTCTACTTCAAGGGCGGCAGCCAATGCACGACCTGGTCAAATTGTAAGCAGCGTTGGTGTACCGAGCCCACGCTGATGACGAACTCCGGCCACGGCGAGTCTCAACACCGCGACGGCATGTTGAACCCTGACCTCGAAGGCAACGCCTTTGGCGGTTGGAACCACGTTTATGTCCCTTACTGCACCTCCGACCATCACTCGGGTACCGGAGACAGCGCCGTGATGGTCGACCCGGAAGGGGAGGGGCCGTCCTACACCATGCACTTCAAGGGCAACCACGTGTTCGCCGCGGTGCTGGACCTCCTCGAGGCCGGCGCCGTCTCTGACGACGGCAGCGAGACCCTGCCGGCCATTGGTGAGGCGGACCTCGTCCTGGTGTCGGGAAGCTCCGCAGGTGCGGGCTCCGTGGTCCTCAATCTCGATCGTTTCGCGGAGCGTTTCCCCGGCCTGGACGTGCGCGGCGTCATTGACAGCCACGGCGCGCCGCAGCCGGAGCACTTCACCGAGGATGGGTCCGGCGAGGGCGCCACCATTGGCGTGAACCACCTCCAGACCACCTATGACAACACGTACGTCCCGCTGTGGAAGTCTCAGGTAGACGCGTCGTGCCGGGCGGCCAACCCAGAGGGCAGCGACACCGCCTGGCAGTGCAACAACACCGGGTACGTGATGATGCACCACGTGACGACACCGTTCTTCTTCCACTACGACCTCCTCGACGGAAACCTGGGCCTGCCGTACCTGGCGCCCCCGCCAGACGGGGCCGGTGCCACCCACCAAGCGTTCTCCACCGCGTGCGTCAACTGGCTCGAGGAGGTGTACCTCGCCGACGAGGACGGTGCGGAGGCGGCCCAGATGGACGTGAAACCGGGCATTTTTGGTCCGCGGTGCCGGCACCACACTGCGCTGGGCTCAGACGCCTTCTTCGTGCGCGACTTCATCGAAGACGGCGACGAGATGAGCAGCTACCACGACGCGTTGGTCTCCTGGATCATGGGCAACCCGACCAAGTGGATCGACCCTCCGGGTGAAGGCCGCAACCGGGGCTGCCCCAGCGAGTGACCGCCGCCTTCCGCCAGGAGAAGTGATGTTTCCCACCCAGCTCCAGCTGGCGCTGGCATTGGTCGTGGCCTCGTGTGCCACCTCGAGGCTTGGCAAAGGTCTTTGCAAATTGATCTTTTGAAACATCGGAACCAACGCCGCCAGACTTGACCTCTCGACCGCCGATTTGTCTGCCGATAGTGAGAGTTACCTGCCGATACGAGGAATGATGAACGACCCACATCCCACCAGCACCACAGAGACCCGGCGCCTGCTGGTTGTCGCCGACCGCGAGGTTCGGGTGCGACGCATCAAGTCTGCACTGGCGGGCTCCCAATTCGTCGTCGACGCTCTGAGCCCAAGCGATCTTCCGGGACGTACCGGAAGCTGGGCGGCAGCCATTGTGATCCCGGACACGCTCAGTCAGAAGCTGGTCGCCCTGGATACGCTCCGGCGAAAGTTCCCGGACCTCCCCATCGTCGCCGTGGGCTCCGACGCCCGGCCCCTCCTGGACGCCATGCGCAGGGGGGCGCAGGCCGCTGTGTTCTGGAAGGAGATCGGCGAGCTCGGCCATGTACTCGCGGACACGATCGCGGCGAGTCGTTCCGTCGCTGTCGCACCGCCAACGCCCGTGACGACCCCCCATCTGGAGGCGCTGGGAAGGCTCGCGGGAGGCATCGCGCATGACTTCAACAACATCCTCGCGATCATTGAGGCATGCAGCGAGTGGTTGCGGGAGCAGGTCGGGCGCGACTCCCCACTCTACGAAGACGTCGAGACCATTCAGGTCGCTGGACGTCGCGGCGCCGACCTGACCCGCGCTCTCCTGGTGTTTTCACGGCAGGAGCACCGCGGCGAGGTGGAGTATGTCATCGCCAACGACGTGGTGGAGGAGACCTTTGGGCTCGCCAGGCGCGTCGTGGGATCCAACGTCCGGACCGAGATTTCGCTGGCCCCGGAGGTCATGACCATCAAGATCGATTCGGGCCAGCTGTCCCAGGTGATCATGAACCTGATGGTCAACGCCCGTGACGCCATGCCGCACGGCGGCCTGCTGTCCGTGGAAACCAGTGTCGAGCGTCTCGACGAGCCGATGGCCCTGCACACCGGAAACCTCCCCCAGGGCGAGTACCTGTCGCTGGCGGTGCACGATACAGGCGTCGGGATCGACCCGAACGCCGTCAAACACCTCTTTGAGCCCTTCTTCACTACCCGTGAGGACGACGGCGGCACCGGCTTGGGCCTGTTCACAGCCTACGGGATCGTCCACAACGCGGGGGGAGCGATGGACGTGTCGAGCGACCCCACGGGCACCCGGTTCCGCGTCTTCCTCCCCCACTACAACCGCGGCCCAGGTCCCATCACGCGTCAGCCAAAGGCCGCCCCCGGCGGGACGGAGACGGTGTTGTTGGTCGAAGATGAGATCGACGTGCGCGGCGTGGCGCGGCGCTTCCTCCAGAAGCACGGCTACACCGTCATCGAGGCCGCGCATGGCGCAGACGCCATGCTCCTGCTCGAAAAGCACGCCTCCTCCATCGACCTGGTGCTCAGCGACGTTCTCATGCCGGTGATGGACGGCCCGACTTTGTGTCGGACGGTGCACGGTCGCTGGCCGGAGATCCCGTTCGTCTTCGTCTCCGCCTATTCCGCGAGTGCGATCACCGAAGGCCGGGACGACCTCCCCGCCGGCGCCGTCATCGTCGGAAAACCCTGGCGGCAATCCACCCTGCTGCGCACCCTGCGCGAGGCGCTCGACCGAGCGTCCAGGCCGAACCAGCCGTCCCCGGATGACAGCTTCTCAGGTCTGGCTGCCCAGGGTTGACCCCGCAGGCCGCCTGTTGGGCGAGTCACGCAACCTCAAGGCGTAACAGACGCTGTCCCTGAGGTCTCAAACGTCAGGTGAATCCCCCCGGCGTCGAGCTCGCCGTCGCCGTCCGTGTCCACATCAACCTGGCCGAGGACGATGTGAAGGTAGAATCCGCAAAGCCCATACACCGTGCCGCACCGCCCCTCACAGGCCTGTGTGTTGCCGACAGGGCAGCTGTAGAACCCACCGGGCAGGGACTCGATCTGAAGGTCCCCCTCCAGGCAGGTGCATTGCTCAGAAGCGAAGTAGGCATTGAGGGCACCAACGAACTCGTCTGCCGTAAGAAACCCACCGATTTGACCGCGCATTGAGCCGTCCTCGTCCAGCTCCACGCGGGATCTCCGGACGTGGATGGGTACCTCGATGGACGCGCGGCGACCCATCGGAAAAGGGACGCGGAGGAAGCCGCCATCCCCCTCATACACTCCATCCTCCACCTCCCGCATGCCGGACAGCCGTGACCGGGTGACCGCCTCGGTGGGGTGAATGTCGGCCGGGTCCACGGTCAGCTCTGACCCATCCACGGTGGAGACGGACGGGAGGTCGATGCGGCCCTCGTAGGCAAACGGAACCGCGGCGACGGACAGCTCTCCATTCTCAATCGCCCCTGCAAACTGCTCGTCGAGGTCAACACCCACGGCCCTGAACAGCTCTCGCAACACAAATGTGAACGAGTCGTCGGGCATACCGTCACCATCAAGATCCCATGCCGGTCCTCCCTCCGGGAGGGTCGCGAGTACGGTCAGCGGGCTCCCAGGGACATCGCCAGACGTCCACTCTCCAGCCTCGCACTCGGTGCCGGTGCAGGCACAATGTCCCTCCTCGCACTCCATGCCCCAGGCCGTCTCGCATGAGCCGACGCCGGCGTCATCATCGTCGCAGTCGTCGCCCCCGGACGGCTCCGAAGGGATCAGATCCATGTTCTCAGGAACCGGATCATCGCCTCCGCAGCCGGCGAGGACGGCACAGAGCAAGAGCGCTACGAGAGATGGGCACACGATACGCATGGATGCTCCTGGCGTGTTGGCGCAATGTCCGGGTTACTCACCCAGAGATAGGACAAGCTGGACTTAAGTCAACCGTGTGGCGCTCCTGGTCCATAGTTGGAGTAGACCGTCGCGGACGAGGCCGGCGGATGCCGTCATGCACAGGGCAGGACGGGGTGGGCCAACGCGCGGCGCTTGAGCCCACAGGCGGATTGGGCGACGATGTCGCCATGCGCACCCTCATCATCTGCCTCGTCGTCTTCGTCACAGCCTGCGCGAGCCCGTCTCCCGTCCCAGCACCCGCCACCCCACTCCCGACGGAGGTCGCCGCTGTGCGCACCCTCGACATCCAGGGCCACCGCGGCGCCCGCGGGCTGCGGCCCGAGAACACGCTGCCCTCCTTTGAGACCGCCCTCGATCTGGGCGTGACCACGCTGGAGCTCGACCTGCACCTGTCGTCGGACGGCGTGCCCGTGGTCTGGCACGACCCGTTCATCACAAGTGACAAATGTCGCCTCGCACCCGGAGCTCACGGGCCAGACCCAGAGTCGTTGTCATCCAAGGACCCGCGGCTGGCGATCGCCAACCTGAGTGTGGCGCAGCTGGCCAACTACCATTGCGACCGCAACCCGGACCCGAGCCGTTTCCCCGATCAGAAGGCGACCCCCACCGCCATCGCCGGGGCCAACTACCAAATCGTAGACCTGGCCACTGTGCTTGATTTCGTGCACCGCTACGCGCGCAACGAATCAAAATCGCAAGCCCAGCGCGAGGCGGCGCGCCGGGTACGGTTCAATGTCGAGACCAAGCGCGTCCTGGATCACCCGGAGTACATCGCCGACGGGTTTGACGGGGCGGTCGCAGGTAAATTTGAGGTGGCCACGCTCCAAACCCTCCGCAACGCAGGGGTGCTCGAGCGGACGACGCTTCAGAGTTTTGATCACCGCTCGCTGCGTGTCGCCCACGCGCTGGACCCCGAGGTCGACCTTGTCTGCCTGACGGTTGGGCTGCCCCCGCTGGAGGGCTACGGCATCTGGAAGGACGCCGGGGCCGTAGCCTGGTCCCCAAACCACACAGTGATGACGCCCGAGCACATCAAAGCCGCCCACGACGCCGGCCTCAAGGTCATCCCCTGGACCGTCAACGAGCCGGACGAGATCAAGACGGTTCTCGACCTGGGCGTGGACGGAATCATCTCCGACCGTCCCGACCTCGTCCTCGCGCACTCGCGCTGAGAGCAACGCAAACGACGGTCCCTCGCGGGTCCACCGTCTTGTGCACTCTCGCCAACCTGAGCCACGATGAGCACGATGTACGGCACGCTTCAGCTCGCCCAGGGGGCCTTCGCGCTTCGGGAAGTCGTAGGCCGCGGCGGCATGGGCGAGGTCTGGCGAGGCGTGCACATTCCGACCGGGCGACCCGTGGCAGCCAAGTTCCTCAAGGCCGACACGGGCGACCGGTTTCTGCGCGAATTCCAGAGCGAGGTCGAGGCCGTCGCCCGCCTGGACCATCCCCACATTGTGCGGGTCTACGACCACGGCGTGGTGGACGCGGTGGACGCCGCCGCCTCCGCGGGCCACTTCCGGGAGGGCGCACCCTATCTGGTCATGGAGTTCGTGGACGGAGGGCCGGTGTCGGGCCACGCATTGGCCCACAATTGGGAAGGCGTTCGCGACGCACTCCTGGTGCTGCTGGACGCCCTCGCCCACGCCCACGCTCGCGCGCTGGTCCACTGCGACATCAAGCCCACCAACGTGCTGGTTGAGGACGGACCCGATGGGGCGCCGTTGCTGAAACTCACGGACTTCGGCGCCGCCGTCTCCCTCGGCCGCCCGCGACAGGCGTCGGACGAGATGTACGGTACGATCGAGTACATGGCGCCCGAGCAGCTGCGGCGCGCGGTCCGCGACATGGGTCCGTGGACGGATCTCTACGCCGTCGGGTGTCTGGCCTACCGACTCGTGGTGGGGCGGCGCCCGTTCCACGGCGACACTGTTCAGGATCTCATCCACCAGCAACTCGCGGCGGACCCGCCGCCACTGGCGCCGCGATTCCCTGTCCCGGCCGGTCTGGAGGCTTGGCTGCGGGTGCTGATGGCCAAAAACCACCGGGCACGGTTCTGGGACGCTGCCGCCGCGGCGCAATCGCTGCGCCTGCTGGGTCCTGGAACCGTGGGCTCGGTGGCGGCCGTCGCGTTTGACGAGACCGAGGCAGCGACCACCGTGGACCCTGGCCCTGACGGCCTCACCCACGAACAAGTGCAGACCTGGGGGATCGTCTCGCACAGCGACGAATGGACCACCGGGCTCGACTGGAAGACCCCCCATGCGGCGCCGCTACCACTGTCCACCGGGCGAGGCACCTTTGGTTTGCGGGCCATCCCGATGGTGGGCCGGTCGGCTGAACGGGATGCGCTGTGGGCCCGGCTCCGGGACGTGCGCGGACTCGAAGTGGCCCTGGTTGGCGGGTCCCTGGGCGTCGGCAAGACCCGGCTGGCCAACTGGCTGGGCCACCGTGCCGCCGAGCTGGGCCGGGCTCGAGTCCTCCGTGCGCCGGCGCGGGCAGACTGGGACCGCGCGGCGCTAAGGGACGCCCTGCGTACCGTCGGACTTGATCTTGCGGACGCCTCCTCGCGGACGGCCGCCGAGCTGCCCGGTCTGACGGACGATGCGGCTGCTGAAATGGCCGAGACGCTGTCCGTGGAGGCGCTCCTGTGGTCAGCGGGCGAGCGCGCTGAACTGCTGGCCACCTACATGCGGGGCCTGGCGGACCAGCGACGACTGTTGTTGCTGATCGACGAGCCCGACGCCGACGCGCTGGCCGTGCTCGAGGCGTTGCGGGCCCGCGTCCCCGAAGGCGCGCGGATGCTCGCCGTGCTCTGCGTTCGCGACGAGGGCCTCGTCGGCGACCCCGAGCGCGAGACCGCGCTGGCTGAGCTGGCGGACCTCGCACTCTCACTGCAGCCTCTTGTCGGCGCCGAGCGGCGCAAGTTCGTCGCCCAGATGTTGGGGCTGTCCGGACCCGCGGCGGACGAGGTGGCCGAGCGCACGGCGGGAAATCCGCTGTACGCGGTGCAACTCGTCGCAGACTGGATCGAGCGCGGACTGCTCGCGCCCGGTCCCGCCGGCTATCGAATGGTTGGGGAGCCGCCCGCCATGGCCGAGACGCTCCGCGGCCTGGTGGAGTCACAGGTCGAAAGCCTCTCGCACACGCTGGGCCCAGGTCTCGCCGCCGTCGAGGTCGCCGCTGTCCTGGGGCAGAGCGTCGATCATTCGCTGTGGATGGCAGCTTGCCGTGGGGCCGGACTGGAGCCCGACGTACCGACGCTGATGTCGCTCTACGCCCTGCGCGTCGCTGAGCCGCGCCCCGGTGGTTGGAGATTCTCCGGGTCCCTGTTGCGCGAGGTCCTCGTGGAGCGTTTGCGCGCGGCCCCCCACTCCGCCCAGGCACACAGAGCCTGCGCCGACGCCCTGGAGGCAGTGGGGCGCCGCGACGTCCAGACCGCGCTGCTTCGCCTGGAGACTGGGGAGCCCCGGCGCGCCGTGGAGACCCTGCGGGAGCTGGCGAGCCAATCGGTCCTGAACCTGGGCGCCGCCGCCACCGACCGCCTGGTCCGAACGTTCGAGCGAGCCCTTGAAGCAGCCCAGATCCCCCACACGGACGAGCTCTGGGGCGAGCTGTACGTCATCCGGGCCCGGTCGCTGGGCCGCGCCGGTGACCTGAACGGCTGCCGTCACTGGGCGGACCTCGCTGAGTCGCGCGCCGAGCTCTACGGCTGGTCCATGAGCCGTGTCCACGCGTGGGGAATCCTGGGCAACCTGGCCCAGCTGGAGGGGAACCACCCAGCGTCCATCCGCTACACCGAACGGGCCCTGACGGAGCTCGGTGCCGACGGCCCGGCCGGGGTGCGGGCCAAGCTCCACCGCAACCTGACCTACTACCTGCAGATGAGCGGCGAACTCGCGGCCGCCCGACACCACGGCGAGGAAGGAATCCGTCTGTCTCGGCTCGCCGACGACGAGGCTGGAACCATCGACGCCCTGGTGGCTGCGATGTCCGTGGCGTCCAAACAGGAGGACTACGTCCTCGGTGCACGCTACGCCGCGGAGGCCGTGGAGCTCGCCGAGCGCGGCAACACGCCGCACACAGCCCCCCGCGCGTTGCTGGCGGCCGGCACTCTGGCCCGCCGGACCGGAGATCTGGCTCTGGCCCGGACCTACCTGCAACGGGCGGAGGAGATGGAGCGAGAGATCGGCGAACCCAGCCGGTACAGCGTCCTGAACCTGGCAGTGCTGGACCTGGACGCCGGCCTATACGAGGACGCAGCACCCCTCATCGAGCGCGCCCGAGAGGCCGTGCGACTCAATGGCCCCGCGTACCTCCAGTCCATCGTCCACCTCTGTGCCGCTGTCTGCGCCGCAGGCCAGGGGCATTGGTCCGCCTACGACACGGAGCTCAGTGCCGCAGGGGCCACATTTGACGCAATCCCGTTCTATGAGCGAAGCGCTGTGGAGCTCGCCGGGATGGCCGAGCAGATCAGCTGTCACGCCGGTTTCGCGGACCGGGCCACGCGGGCGCGCGAGCACGGGGCAAAGACCGCCGCGTTGGCGTAACGCAAGGCCGCCGTCAACCATGTGGGCCACCGCTGACCAACGCGCCGCCCTGACCGTGATCGGGCCGTCCGGGCGCCCACGTTCTGGCGCGCTGCCGCCATTGATGAAAACAATGCCACCCCACAGCGCGGCCATCTTCCCCAACGTGGCGATGCGCACGCTACTCAGTGATCGTGACGTAGTGCGGCCGGGAGGCAATGGTGGGGGTGTCCTCGGTACCGGGCATCTGCCAGTAGCACTGTACGTGGACGCGGCCACTGAGCTCGCTGGTCAGAGTCACCTCGTGAACCGTAGAGTCGTGGTCCTGAGGGCCGGTCCCGGCCAATGTCAGGTAGTCGCTCTGGTCGCGCGCGTAGAGGTCGATGTCGTCAATGTAGGCGTCCGGGTCGATCCGCGCAGGTGCTGGCCGGACAAAGCCGATGCGACGGCCGAGCACGGGCTTCATCTCCTCTGTGAGCTCGGCGACAAAGCGGTGACGCACTCGATGACTTCCGTCACGGAGGCCCCCGGCGGTGTACTGCGTGACATAGGGGCCGACGATGTCAGGGGGAAGCGCCGAGGCGATCTTGTGCTGTGTCTGCTCGTCGTCTCCGACCTGGTAGATGGCGTGCATCGCGTCGCCGCCCAGCCACTCAGCACGGTTGCGAAGCGCCATGGCCCAGTCCAGCCGAATCGGCTGGCTGCGGTCGAACCCGTCCGGGACTTGCGTCACTGGCGGTAGCAGGATCGAGCCTGGCATCGTGGCATGGCTCCAAGACAATCCCAGTGAGCCGGTGTGTCTTGCACGGCCCTCCAAGGTGATGGAGTGGCCCTCGAAGGGGAATCTGTCGGCGAAGAAGAACGCGGCGATGTCGGCCTCCTGCGCAGGGTCTTCAAAGTACATCACCGCGTCTTCGCTCTGGTTGTTCCAGGTCCAGCGCAGGTAATCGATCTCGTCGGGAATGGCGTCCGCATCGAGACGCCACCAGGGCACGGCGTAGATCCCCACGCTGTCCACGAAGGCGCAGCGATTGGGGTCCGTGCCACCGTTGCGCACCAGGAGCTCCAATCGGACAGTGATCGCCCCGACCCCCTGCGCGTTGAAGAAAACGTTCTGGTAGTCGCGCATGACGACGTCCGCGCTGTCTAGCGCCACCACAGGCAGAAAGAGGTCTTCGCCGTCGTTCCCGGTCAACGCGTTGCGGTAACTGACGACAAAGAGCTCCTCTTCACCCAGTCCCGTAGGGACCATGTTTTTCATGCGGATGCGCAGCATCAGAGCGGTTCCGTCGGACAACGGGGGCTGGACAAATGGACCGAGCAGCAGGCCCTTTCCGTTGCACACCTTCAGTCCCAGGGCTCCGTCGTGTGACACGCCCGACGCCACGTCCGCACCGAGGTTGCCAAGGGGAGCGAGCTCGCCATCGCCTTCGCCGAGGTCGGCGATGGTCGCAGGGTCACCAAAGCCTTCGAACCAGGTCTCAAGGCGGCCCACGCAATAAAGATTGGCGCCCTGGTTGGTCGCCTCGCCCGCCTCCACCGTCAATGTCAGGGGCCGGCCGACCCCGCCCCCGTCGTCGCCGCCGACAGCCACACTCCCCGGCGTGATGCAGTCGGAATCGTTGTCGTCCGTGAATCCGTCACAGTCGTTGTCCACCTCGTCGGCGCAGCTGGCGTCACCCGTGGGACCCTCGGCCGGCGTAAGGCAGATGCCCGCTGTGCAGAGTCCGTTCAGGTCGCCGTGTCCGCAGTTGACCACGCAGGCTCCTTCGTCCGCGGGCGCGTAGACACATCCGTCGCCGTCGGCGTCGGCGTCATCGGGAGCGCACTGGGGGTTGCGACGGCAGCTACCGGCACAGACGTCGTGGTCCAGGATCACGTCGCACACTCCGGCGCCATCACACACACTTCCCGCGGCGCAGTTGGCGTCTCCGCAAGGTGTGTCGGCTACGGCGAAGGTGTACTCGCAGGCGCCGTCAACGCAGGCGCCAGGATCGACGCAGCGGTTGTTGTCGTCTTCGACGCAGTCGGCGTCGACCTGGCACTCGCAGGTGTCCGTTTGGGGCACGCAGTTCTGGTTCGCGTCGCACATGTCACCCATCGTGCAGGCCAGGCCGTCGTCGCACCTGGTGCCCTGCTCCCGAGGCTCGGCCATGCAGATGTCGCCGCAGAAGTAACGCAGGCAGGGGTTGCCACCGTCGCCGGGCATGCACTCCTCGTCGTTGTCGCACGGCGCGCACTCGCCCACGTCGTGCCTGATCTCGCCGTCCGTGCAGCTGTCGACAGTGCACGGGATGCCGTCATCGATGTTTGGCGCGGTGCCATCGATGCAGCCGTTGGCATCCCGTTGGGGTGCGTCAGGACTGCAGATCTCCTCGCCGTCGCAGAGGTCAAAGTTGCTGCAGAGGTTGTGATCGAGCTGGCCACCGCACGCACCAGAACCGTCACAGACATCGTCGAAGGTGCAAGGAACACCGTCGTCGCACAGGGTTCCCGCCTCGCGGAAGGCCACGTCGGCGGCGCCACAGGTAAACCGGTCGGAGCAGGTGTAGCCACCGCAGGCGCCGAGCGTGTCGCACCCGTCGCCAACGCAGTCGCAACCGATCCCCGGCTCCTGGCAGTCGCAAGACGCAGGGTCGTGGACGATCCTACCACCCGTGCAACTGTCCGCAGTGCACGCGATACCGTCGTCCGTATCCACGTCCCTGCCGCGGGCGCAGCTGCCGTCTGGATTGCAGGTCTCCGCGCCATTGCATTCGTCGTCGTCGTCGCACGCGCTGTCGTCTCTGACGGGCTGACACTGTCCCTCGTCGTCGCATTGGCCGGTGACGCAACCCTGCGCGCCCCCGCAAGCAGCCCCAGGTTCAGCCTGGGCAAACTCGCACCCGAGCTGGTCGTTGCAGCTTGCGGTAACGCATGTCAGACCCCGCTGCTGGGCCGCGGCAGCGCACGCCGCGTCGTCCTGCGGCGTAGTACAGATGCAGTCCGCTCCTCGAATGTGCCGCACCTCTCCCGCGACCTCGTCGCAGATGTCCTCGGTGCAATCGATACCGTCGGTGAGAGCCGGAGCAACACCAGCGAGGCAGCCATTGGAGTCGGCCGAATCCGACCCCGGCACACAGGTCTCCACGCCATTGCAAAAAAGACCGTCCGCGCAATCAGCGTCGGAGACGCAGGCACCATCCGGCGCGACGCAGGCACCCCGAAGGCAGGCGCGGCCACCGTCACAGTCTACATCCGAGACGCACGCACCCGGCTCGCCGTCGGACGGCGCGGGGACGTCGTCGACGTCGAGCGCCAAGGAGCACCCACTCACGCACACCCACACAATCGGTCCCAAGATCCGCAGCATCCGACAAGTCTCCGCGCTGTGGGAAACGGAGTCAATCCGGCGGCCACGCGAACCGAGCTGCTCCGTAGCCAAGCGCCAATCCGGCGCTCCAGGCGTCGGACTGAACCTTGCCGCGGTTCCAACGGACGTAGGGTCCCAACATGAGGCCAAGCCTCCCGGAGAGGAGGAAATCCAGGCTCGCCCGACCCTCCCATTCCGTCAGGAATCCGGCCCCGCGTACCCCGGGCGCCGCGCGACCGAACAACCGGATGTGATGCGCACCAGCTGACGACAGCGCAGCCGCGAACTCCGTCCAAAGGCCGACCCCTGCGCGCAGTGTGTCACCATGCGCCGCCCACGACCCCAACCAGACGTCAGTGCCCACCGCGCACAGCGCTGTGTCCTCGGCGCCGTGCCAGAGCGTCAGTCCCTGCCCGAGGCGGGCCCAACCACCGACTGCGATGTGCTGCTCGGGCAGGGCACGCCAGGATTCTGCCTGGCCCCCGGCGTGCACTTTTCGCCTCTGTTCGGAGACGCATGGGGTGGGGGGCTTCGCTACGAGTTCTGACCCCCGGCCCCTTTGAGGCGGTCGTCCCCTCTTGTTGTCCTGAGCCGGCGCTCGACCCCGCTCATGCGGGGGCTGGAGGTGTCAATGGCGGCGCGGACGACATCGGGGCTGCCCACGATGGTCACGTTTTGGATCGCCCGGGTCACCGCCGTGTAGAGCAGCTCTCGCGTCAGCAGCGGGCTGTCCTCGTGCGGGAGCAAGACGATGATTTCCTCGGCCTCGGAGCCCTGGGCCTTGTGGACCGTAGAGGCGTAGACGGTCTCGTGTTCCGGGAGGAGAGACGGCGGCAGACTGCGCAGACCCTCCAGGTCGAACCAGGCCTCGCCGTCGCGGATGAGCCCCACGTTTCCGTTGCGCAGGTCCATCGCCCGGTCGTTGCGCCGGATCATCAGCGGGCGCCCCTCGTACCACAGTCCGCGCCGGGCGATCTTGCCGGCGTCGACCAGCCAGGCGTGGGCCAACTCGTTGACGGTGCTGACGCCGCGGGGTCCGTGGCGGTGGGCGCAGAGGATGCGAAGCTTGCGCAGGCGCGCAAGGCCCAGCTCCGGTGGGAGGGTCGCCAGGTCACCCCACACGGCCTCCACCCGCGCACGCAGGAGGGTCTCCAGGCCACCGGCGCCACGGGTGGCCGGCTCGACGAGGTTCACGTCGGGGTAGGTCTCCAACGCCAGCAGCGCGGCGTCGGCGTCTTGTTCGCGGATCGCCTGAGAGAGGGCTTGGATGCCCTCACCGTCGGTGCGCCACACGTGGGTCAGCCGAGCGGTGGCGCTCGCCAGCGGCTCGTGGGAGGCCGCGCGGCAGATGTCTCCGAGCACCGAGCCGTAGTCCACCGAGCGCAGCTGGTCCGGGTCTCCAAGCAGCACGACCTGTGTCTCGGGCCAGACGGCGGACAACAGCCGCGCCATCATCGCGGCGTCCACCATGGACGCCTCATCGAGCACGACCACGTCCGCAGCGATGGGGTTGGACGGCCCGTGCCGGAAGATGCCTTTGTCCACGTCGATCACGCCCAGCAGGCCGTGGAGCGTCCCTCGGGTCTGGGGAAGGTCCACGCCCTGAACCTGCTGTGCCAGACGGTCTGCCGCCTTGCCCGTAGGGGCCGCCAGGGCGACCTGCGGCCGGGCGCCGCTGCGCTGGAGACACTCGAGGAACATTCGGACGACGGTGGTTTTGCCGGTGCCCGGCCCGCCGGTGATCACGGCCAGACGCCGGGTCAGAGCGACCTGGACCGCGGCGCGGCCACTGGCCTGACGCGGATCGTCCGTAAACACCTGATCGACGAGCCCGGCCGCGGTCGCCGCCGACATCGACGTCGCTTGCGAAGCCCTGGCGCGGACAGCGTCAACGATCGTGGTCTCCACGATCCAACAGCGGTCCAGGTAGAGCGAATTGCCCTGGAGCACCAGGGGTGTGCGTCCGGGTCGGCCCGGCGCGCGGACAAGCGCGGACGGCGCCGCGCGCACCGCGTCGCACTCGGGGACGGTCAGCTCTGCGCAGAGGTGCCCTGCGGACGGGGCCCAGCAGGCGCGGGCCAGCACCTCCGACAGCAGCTCCCCGGTCGCGCCAGAGCGCCGCAGCATGGCGGCTGCAAACGCCCGGTCCACCGGACGCAGCAGATCCTCCTCGGGCTCATCGGTCATGGTGCCCTCCGCTCAAGTACAGACTCAAGGCGCTCGAGGCCCGCCAGTGTCGGCCTGCGCCGCCACACGCCGTGCCCGGACCCATGCTCCGGCACCATGCCCCGCACAAAGGCGTAGATCACCTCGCCGAAGTGCGCCTCAAAGTCGTAGGTGGGACCCAGCCGCTGCTTCAGGAGACGGTGGAGCGCCAGCGCGTAGAGCTCGGCCTGGAGCAGGTAGCCGCGGTCCCACATGACCTTGGAGAGGCGGCCCGCCGCGTAGTCGGACCAGCGGGGACCCAGCCGGTTGGACTTCCAGTCCAGGAGGTAGAACCGCCCCTCGCGCTCGAAGATCAGGTCCAACCGCCCCTCGAGGAACCCGGTCACGGGGAGGAACCCCAGACCGGCCACCATCTTGGAGAGCGGCTCGTCAAAGCCACGCGAGAGCTGTTGGGCGCTCAGGGGCGACGACGGGTCGTAGCCGCCGCGCACGGGCAGCGCGAACGATGGCTCGCGCAGCGTTTGGGACCAAGGCAGGTCCGACAGCGTGAACCCATCGTCAAACAGGGGCGTGCGCAAGGCCCCGTGCAGCGACTCGCTCAGGAGCGGCACGGCCGCCGCGTCCACGCCGTGGGCAGCCGCGTACCGCGCGACCAGAGTCCGCAGCTCCGTCTCCGAAGCCTGGAGGTCGTGGTGTTCGAGCGCGTCGTGCACTGTGTCACCCACGTGACTGCCACCCTCGAGCTCAGCCAGAGGGATGAGACCCGTCGGCTGCGACTCGACGCGTGCCGCGCCTGACGTTCCTGCTGCGCCGGACGTCGGGCCGCCAGAGGGCTCGGGCCCCGTCTTGCCATTTGCGCTGCCGCCGTCCGACCCCACCCGCGCCTCATCGAGGCCGTCTCCATCCGACGCGTCGGCGTCCACCGCGTCGTCGTCGCGGTCCTCCCGCGGGACCTCCTGCCTCGCGGGGAGATCTTGTCCCCGCGTGAGGCTCGAGTACGAGACGCGCCGCCACCATGTGTCCAACGGGCGCGACCGCTTCCTCGTGCGGACCGTCAGAGAATCGGGATGTACAGGGTCCTTCTCTGTCCAACGTGTGGTCTCGATCGACCCCGTCGGGTCCCACCCTCCGGCAGAAATCTGCGCGTGTTGCGCCAGGTGGTTCAGGTCCTCCTGGATGTCGCTGTCCCTCCTGACGCGGGCGCTGGCCGATGTGCGAAGATCCTCGACCGTCGCCGCGTCGCGTCCGCGGTGGAGCAGGTAGCCCATTGCGGACTCGGTCCCGGCGGGTCCCCAATAGATGACGCAGCGGTGCCTCGCGCGGGTGACGGCCACGTAGATCTGCCGCAGGTCTTCGCGCAGCTTGTCGGTCTCCATGGCGGCGGTCGCCACCGGCAGCGTGGGTACCCGGACGTCCAGGACCCAACGCGCACCCTCCGCATCCCAGTAGCGCGGCACGTCCCCGTCCGCGGTCCCGACATAGGTCGGCATCCAGGCAAACGGCAGCCAGACCCGGTCGTACTCCAGGCCCTTGGCTTTGTGGATGGTGCTGATCTGGACCGCGTCGTCGTCGGACTCCACGCGTTGTGCGGCGAGCTCCTCGTCGGTGCCTGGACCCCCGGCGGAGAACCACGCGAGCAGGCCTGCCGGCGCCCGGCGCTCCTCGAACTCCGCGCGGTGGAGCAGCGCAAAGAGGTGACGCAGGTCGGCGGCTGTGCGGCCGCCGCCGGGCCGGGACAGGATGCGCTCCAGCACGCGGTCTTCCTGCGCCCACTGCTCGAGCGCGGCGAGCACACCCTCCTCCCGCCAGGTCGCGTTCCAGCGGCGCATGGCGGTCATGCTCTGCGCCCAGAGCACGGGTGTTGCCTTGAGGTCCACCAGATCCTGGCCGGTGCGACCCATCAGCGGTGTGGCCAGCGCCTGCGCCACCGCGGAGTGGTCGCCGGGGGCGTGGAGCGCACCCAGGATCGCGTGGAGCGCCTTGGCGACCGGGCTCTGGAACGCCGTATCCGCTGTGCGCAGCACGACGGGAACGCCGCGACGCCTGAGCGCGTCACGAACCTGCGACGCTTGCCCGTTGGTGCGGGTCAGCACGGCGCACATGGAGGGAGTCGCGCTGTGACTGCTCAGCTCACGCACGATCTCTTCGGCGACCTCCTCCACGCAGACTCGCGCCAGGTTCCACTGGTTGAACGCACCGTGCTTGAGCAGGCGATGCCATCGGTCGGTCGGGCGCTGGATGTGGCGAATGTCGAGAGGCGCGCGGTCGTCGCCGAGCCGGTTGTCCTGGTGGTGGGCGTCCACCTTCTCAAACTGGATGTCTGGGGTCGCGAACGGCATTGGCCCGTCAAAGAGGCGTCCCACCGCTTTGAGCAGCCTCTGGTCTGAGCGGAAGTTGGTCCGCAACGGTGAGCTCTTGCCCGCGGAGTTTACGGCGGCGACGTACGAGTGCACGTCCGCGCGCCGGAACGCGTAGATCGACTGCTTGGGGTCCCCCACAACCAGGAGCCGCTTGCCTGCGAACAGTTCCTTGAACACGGCCCACTGCACCGGGTCCGTATCTTGGAACTCGTCCACCATCGCCAGATCCCACCGATCCTCGACCGCGCGCTTGAACGCCACCGCCCCAGCGCTGTCGCGCACCTGCCGCAGGAGATCCTCGAACGAGCGCTCGTCGCGGCGCCGCGCTTCCTCGAGCGTTGCCACGCGGATGCGCCGCACGAGCTCTCGCCGAAGCCGCGTCGCCCAGCTCCGCAGCGCACCACCCACGCTGGCGTGCAGGGCCCGCAGCACGGCGAGCCTCTCCACAACGGGATGCACGGGCGGCGCGTGCCCCGCGCGGGTCGCCGCGGCGATGAACTCCACGGTGAACCGGTCCGCACACGTTGGGACCGGCGCGAGCAGGTTGGGGCCCGCCAGCCACTTCAGGAGCGCGTCGATGTCATCCCGCGTTCCCTTGCCGGGAAACGACTCCGCGTAGTTCGAGGAGCGCCGACCCACGAGCGCAGGGTTGTCCACGAAGGTCTCGTCCAGCGACCGCTGGCTCGCCACCTCCCGTACGAGGGCAAGAGCCTGCTCAAACGGGGCGAGATCCGGCGCGTCCCCCACGGGCTCCACCGGCTCCGGCAGCGCCACCACGTCTCGCTCCTGCGCCTTCTTGGCCAGCTCCGTCAGCGACCGGTGGCTGAACCCAGCCGTGTCCAGCGCACGCACAAACAGGGCCGATTGCTGGGTCGTCAGGCGCCGCAGCTCGTCCACGACTACCCGCTCGGCGGCCTCCGCAGCCGCGGAGCCTTCCGTATTTGACAGGGACGCGCCCGCCTCAAACGCGCACGTGACGAGCAGCCGGCTGCAGAAGCTATGGATCGTCGAGATGGCCGCGAGATCGAAATCCACGAGCGCCTGCTGAATCCCATCGACGGCCGCGGACCCTGCACCGCGGACCCAGCGACCCAGCACGTCGTCTGGCGGGGTCCATGGGGCCCCCGCGTCGCGGGCGCGCAGCCCCTGCAGCGCGTCTCGCAGGCGCGCGCGCACCTTGGTCTTCAGTGACGCCGTGGCCGCGACCGTGAACGTCACCACGACGATGCGGTCAATGGAAACCCCACCGACGATCTCCTCGAGCACGCGCTGCGCCAGGGTAAACGTCTTGCCGGTCCCGGCGCTGGCCTGGACCGACTCAAGGTAGTCCAGCGTCATGGCACACTCCCGAGGATCGCCGCCGCCAGGTCGTCAAAAGCGCGCCCGGGCAACGCTGGGACGCCTACGATGGGCCCGTCCAGACGCTGGCCGCCGAAGACCCACGCCTCGTACGGGCCGGGTTCGTGGTCGTCCCGGTTTCGGGCATCGGCAAATCTGTCCACGAAGGGCAGCGGGACACGGCGCGCGTCGTGGACGATGTCCATCCAGGCCGCCAACAACGCTCTGGCCTCCTGCTGCGGGGGCAATTCGCACTGCCACTCCCCTCCCTTGTGCAGAAGGGTGACGCCGTCCACGGGCGCACCGCTGGCCCGGAGCGCCACGGCCTGCACCCATGCCCCCAGCTTGTGCTTGCGGCCGGCAGAGGACGAGGTCCATTCACAGACTCGCCCCCCGCGCAGCGACGCGGCACCGTAGAGACGCACGCCGTTGGTGCCGAGGTCCACCCGGTGAGGCGCTGCGGCAGGCCAAGCAAGAACAGCCCCCGCCATCCCCTCGCACACCGGCAGCACGGACTCCACAAGCAACCTTCCTCGCGTGCCCGCAGGCACGACGCCGCGGGCTTGGAGGAGTTCGGACGGATCCGCACCCGCGAGCAGCGCGCGGGTAACCTGGGTCTTGAGCTTCCACTGGCCCAGGCCTCCGCTCCACGACTCGCCATCCAGCGGCTCCGTATCCGAGAGCGGGTCCTCCGCCTCGCGCAGGTAGATGCGCAGCGAGCGCGTGCAGAAGAATTTGATGGGGTTCTTCAGGCAGGAAATCAGCCGATGCAGCCGCAACTCCACGAGGTCCGGCGGGTCCAACGGCGTCTCCAGAAACGTGTGGGGAGGGTCCTCGGCGCCCCGGCCACGCAGCGCAGCCTTAGCGGCGGCACAGTGGTGCTCGTCAAAGCTGCGTCCCGCCAGATAGGGGCCCGCCGCGTAGGGCTGGAGCGGGTGGTCCACGGTCACCGCGGCGGCGAGGCCCGGCTGCGCCTCCTCCAGGACATCGAGCAGCTCCGCCACCGGCACCGCCGGAGGTCGCTCCTGACCGTCGCGGGGAGAGCGGGAGGTCGTGAAGATCTCCAGCCTGTCGCGGGTGCTCAGGACCGTCTCCATAAGCAGAGCCCGGTCGTCCTGTCGCACGTTCACATCGCCATCGCGCGGGTCGGACGCCATGATGTCGTAGGCCGGTTGCGCGCCCTGCCGCGGGTAGGCGTCCTCGTCCATGCCCACCAGGCAGACCACGCGGAACGGCACGCTGCGCATGGGGACCATGGCACAGACAGTCACCCCACCTGCCAGGTAGTTGCGCCCCGGCTCTGACAGGCCAAAGCGGTGCTCCACCAGGCTCACGAAGGCGTCCAGCGGCAGCGGCTCGGTGCAGTGGGTTCCGGCACCGGCCACCTCATCGAGCGCTTGCCGGACGGCGCGCACGGTCCACCCTCCTTTCCCGCACAGATGGGCGAGCAGCTCCAGAAGCCGCTCCTGCCAGGCTGCCGCGAGGTGGAACCCAGAAAGTCTTTCCCGCGCGCGCGCGAGGCCCTCCACAAAAGAGACCAGCACACCGACCAGGTCAGACTCCGCGTCCGGCTCGGCGACGGGCGCCAGACCCAGCACGAGATCGTCGGTCCTCACTGCCAGGCCCAGGAGCATGCGGTCCAGTCCGTGCTGCCAGGTGAAGTTCTCCAGAGCGGGCAGATCGAGGCTCGCGCGGTGGGTGTCGTCCAGTCCCCAATGAATCGCCGCGTCCCCAGCCAGCTCCCGCAGGCGAGTCATGGTGTCCGGCTCCACACCCCATTGCAGCGCCACCTCAGGCCGACCGAGCAGGTCGAGCACGCGGGTGACCTCAAACCGTCCGCGCACAAGATCCACGGCGTCGAGCAGGGCGCTGGCCGCGGTGTTGCGGACGCGCAGACTGGCGTCTGCCAGGCGCATGGGGATGGCCGGCGACGCCGCCCCGCGATCCAAGCGCAGCGCGGCGCGGATGAGGGGCCCAAAGCGGTCGATGTCCGGCGTCATCACCAGCACATCGCGCGGTTGAAGGCCGTCGTCCTCAAAGGCCTCCAGCAACACGTCGCGCAGCGCCTCCACCTGCCGCTGCTCGCCACCACATCGGTGGACACGGATGGTCGGCGCCGACCCCGCCACAATGGGCTGCGCGGGCTGATTGGGCGCAGCGAGCGCGCGCTGCACGGCACCGAGCACGCCCTTCGCCGGCGGCGGCCCAAACAGCTCCACGCGCTCGGCGCCTGCAAAGTGATGGTCGAGCAGCCGGCCGAACGCCGCCGCCTGCGCCCCGAGCGAGTGGTGCAGCGGGTGGCCGCGCAGCGCCCCTGGCCGGAGCACAAACAGCTCCAGCGGCACCTCCCCACCCGCCGCCGCGAGCAGCTCCATCACCGCCGGCGGCAGGATCCCCGGACAGAACACGGCGAGTCGTCCCGGCAGCGCGCGCCGATCGAGCGCCAGGCCGTCCCCGCTCCCAAAAGGACTCGCCGGCGGCACCGATCGGGGCGCTGGGCCGTCCTTGCGGGCCCCAGCGTCGGGCTCGCCTGAGCGCCGGCACACAAAGAGATGCCACAGCGTCTGCTGCCACCCCTGGCCCGGTCCCCACGCCTGTATCTCCTGAGGACGGTACAGCGCGTACCGCTCAAAGCGCGGCGCGAGGTCCAGAGCCAGCTGGGAGAGACGACGACTCTGGTACGCCGGGCCGTCTGCGAGGGACCACGTCTCCACCTCCGGCAACGCGGGCATGTGGTGGAGCAGAAGCGCCAACAGATCCCAGACCAGACGCTGACGAGACCACGCCTCGCCGCCGCCACAGAGCCTCTCCACGAGCTCCATCGGCTGAAGGAACTCGACCCCGGCACAGACCCCCGTCTGGTGCGCCAACTGCTGCTCAATCCAGGTCCCAAGCCCGTTGGAATGAACCAGTACCACGTCCTGGACCAGAGGCCGCGCAGGCGTGGACAGGAAACGCGCAAGCCCCTCCACGAGGAGCTCGGTCAGGTCGGAACAAAGAATTCGCGTCATCGGCAATTTTTTCAGGTGGAGCCGCAAACCTACGCCGCCCGCCCCCCGTGGTCAACGGATTCCCAGCCTGCCTCGGCCGTCCGACATCCAGTGTCGCACGCGCCCATCACGAGCGTCGGGACCGGGAGCCCGACCTGTGTTCGTGGGGCGGGAGGCGGGCCGGCCTTTGAGACGCCCTTAACGATCAGACCTTGCCGAACAACAGTGATGTGTTGATGCCGCCGAACGCGAAGTTGTTGCTGGCGACGACGCTCAGCTTGATGTCGCGGGGCTCGCCAACCACGTAGTCCAGAGCTGCGCAGTCCGGATCGGCCGTGTCCAGGTTGCGGGTCGGGGGCACGAATCCGTCGCGAAGCATCGCGAGGCAAAAGATGGATTCAACTGCGCCGCAGGCGCCCAGCGTATGGGCCGTGTGCCCTTTGGTGGAGCTGATTGGCACGTCCCCGCCGTACACGGACTGTGTCGCCAGGGACTCGCAGATGTCCCCGACTTTCGTAGCGGTCGCGTGCGCGTTGATGTACTGCACCGATGAGGCGTCGAGTCTGGCGTCCTCGAGTGCCAGGCGCATTGCAGCTGACATCCCATCCACGGATGGGGACGTGATGTGTTGGCCGTCGCAGCTCGTGCCGTAGCCCAGAACTTCGGCGTGAATGTGGGCGCCCCGCGCGCGGGCACGTTCGTAACTCTCGAGAATAAGAGTACCGGCGCCCTCACCCACCACCAGTCCATCGCGGTCGGCGTCAAAAGGCCGAGGGGAGCGCTCGGGGGCATCGTTGAACGAGGTCGAGGTAGCGTAGAGGAGATCGAAGACGCCGGAGTGCGTAAAGTGAAGCTCCTCGGCGCCCCCGCAGACCATGATATCCTGCTGGCCAAACTTGATGGCCTCGTATCCGTAGCCGATGCCCTGGCTGCCGCTCGTACAGGCAGAGCAGGTCGTGTGAATCCTCCCGCGAATCCCATAGAAGATGGCGAGATTGGCCGCGCAGGTGTGGCTCATGAACTTGATGTACGTGCTCGGCGTGAGACCCGCCAGGCTGTTGCTCTCGAACAGTTGCCGGCAGAACGCCTCAAGCGACGACGAGGACCCGTGGGTGGATCCATATGAGACTCCGGTTCGTCCGCTGGTCAGGTCGTCCGAGGTCAGACCGGCGTCCGCGACGGCCTGCTCGGTCGCGTGGAGACTCAAAAGGGCGACCCGGCCCATGCCGCGCACCTTCTTGCGCGCAAAGCTCAGCTCGAGTCCGTCGACCGGTGCCGCGAGGCGAGTCGACAGGTTCCCAATCCGGTCCCAGTCCTCCATGTACCGAACACCGTGCTGGCCGGACTGCAGGGCCGCCGAGACCTCGTCCAGGTGATTGCCGATGGGCGAGCTGATACCGATCCCGGTGACGACGACTCGATTCACGACAGTCCTCCATCAATGCTGATAACCTGCCCCGTGATGTACCCCGCTTCGGGGCGACACAGAAATGCGATCAAGTCAGCGACCTCCGAGGGTTGGCCCAGGCGCCGCATGGGGATCATCTTGAGAATGGTATCGACAGGGGCACCCTCGATCATGTCGGTCTCGATGAGGCCCGGAGCGACGGCGTTGACCGTCACGCCCCGCTTGGCCACTTCCAAGGCCAGCGCCCGTGTCGCGCCGAGGATCCCCGCCTTGGCGGCTGCGTAGTTGACCTGGCCGCGGTTGCCCCGAAGCGCAGAGACGCTCGACAGGTTCACGATCCTGCCGTGCCGCCGCCGCACCATGGGCATCACGAGCGGCTGGGTCACGTTGTAGAAACCGCCCAGCGTGGTTCTCAGAACATCGTCCCACTGCTCGGGCTCCATCGCCGGAAACGGCATATCTCGGACCACGCCCGCGTTGTTGACTACGATGTTGATGTGGAGATCTTCCTCGAGGAGCGCGTCCACGGCGGCGCCGGCCGCAGCGCGGTCTCCCACGTCAAACTCGAGCAGCCGCACCTCAACTGCGCACGCCTCTTTGATCTGGGCCTGGACGGCTTCGGCCATCGCCCGGTTGGTGCGGTAGTTGAGCAGGATGGAATGGCCGTCCGCCGCCAGGCGCCGTGCCACAGCCGCACCAATCCCGCGGCTCGCTCCGGTTACGAGGGCCCAGCTCATCGAGTCCTGGCTAGTTTCCATACCTCTCCCATGACCACGTTGAGGCGAGCCGTTGCGACCAGCTCGGTCCCCACATGCGCGGTGGTCTCGAACACGGCCAGCGCATCGTCCCCACCCCACACGAGCGTGGCCTCTTGTACGACACGCTCGCCAACAGCCAGCCACTGGCGGTGCAGCGTCATTCGACGGCACCCAAGCAAAAGCCCCGGCTGGACCGGGCTTCCCACACTCTGACACTTGAGCCCCGCAAACACCCCGACGCACTGAGCCATGTACTCGATGCTGACCAGCGCAGGCACACCTTCCGGCTCCAGGAACAGCGACTCCTCCCGAATCGTCGTCGCCGCCACAGCCCGCACACCATCGAAGTCCACGACCTCGTCCAACAGGACCATGGGATGGTCGTGCGGAAGGAGGTCTGCGGGGGACGGATACTGGCTCATGACGCGACTCCGACCACGCCAAACCAATCCGCCCCGAGCCGCACAGTCCCGTTTCCCTCGTCGACAGCGCGCAGCAGCTCCAACGTGGCCTGCGCCGGCACAACTTCACCTCCACCGGCCGCGCCAAACCTTCGCACGAGCTCGAGTGTGGGTCCCCCGGACCCCTGGGCCTCCAAACGCAGGGCCACCGCGCCAGACCGATGGTCGCTCGCGTACAGACCCGCGGGCCAATCCAACTCCGCGAGGATAACACCGACGACCGGAGCGCCACCATGGAGGAGTCCGAGCGCCTCGAGCAGAGTCATCGCCAGCGTATCAGCGCCGGCAGCGATCGCTGTGGTGTTGGCCGTGTTCCCGCATGCGATGGCCAGCGTACTCACCGCGGCGTTGTGAACGCTCGTCTGGAACCGCAGCGGCGACAGCTCGCCGTCCGCGTCACCCATCATGTCGAGCAGTGTCACCGTTGTGTCGATTTCGCCGAGGACGGAGCCGAAGACGAGGGGGAGCGGTCGGAGGATCATTTCTCCACAGGCCTTTTCGAGTGCCGCGCCAGCCATCCGGGCAATCGACGTGGCACGTCGATAGTGTCTCTGGGGAATGAGGCTCCATGTCGGATCGCTGACGGCGCACTGACCCGTCCCAGTGACGATCACGCCGGCACCTCGAGCACAACGGCGGCATTGCTCCCGCCAAATCCAAAGCTGTTGCTGAGGGCAAGACGGCCGGCCACTCGCTGCGCCGATTCGGACACTGGAATCCCAAGCAGCTCGTCCAATGGCTCCGCGCCGAGCGTCCCAGGTATCTGCTGCGCTTCGAGGCATAGGATCGTGAACACGGCCTCGGTAGCGCCCGCCGCGCCGAGCTGGTGCCCCGTTAATGGCTTGGTGGAGACCACGGGCGGCACCTGGCCGAACACCCGCCGCAACGCGAGCGCCTCCGAAGCGTCGTTGTGGAGAGTTCCGGTCCCGTGGGCGTTGATGAACGCGATGTCACATGCCTCTACTTCGGCCTCGATGAGCGCGCGGGAGATGGCCGAGGACGCGCCCTCAGCCTCGGGGTGCGGGGCCGTCATATGGTATGCATCGGTGGTCTCGCCCACGCCGCGCACGGTGGCCCTGGCGACGCCGCTGCGCTCCATCAACAGCCAGGCTCCACCCTCGCCGAGATTGATGCCATCGCGCCCGGCAGAGAACGGGCGGCAGCGGTGCGCGGAGAGGATTTTCAGGGACGCGAAACCGCGCAGCGTGAAGTCGCACAGAGAATCGACACCACCCACGAGGCAGGCATCTGCGAAGCCCAGGTCGAGCATTCGCGCCGCGGAAGCCAGCGCCTTCGCGCTCGACGTACACGCGGTTGAGACAACATAGCGCGGCCCAGACAGTCCGGTCTGCAGCGCAATCAGCTCCGGGACTACGTGGAACGGATGGCGGTGGGCCAGACCCCGCGCCGCGGGGATGTGGCCCTCGTGCTCGGCGTACAGTCTCTCAAGGGTGTCCATCCCACCGGTCGTCGTGCCCAGCACGAGCCCGACGCGCTCGGCGCCCCATCGATCGATCGCCACGTGGAGGCCGTCCAGAAGGTCTGACATCGAGGCGAGCGCCAACCGGGCCTGCCGCGCGTCATAGATGGCCATCGAATGAGGCAATTCCGGCAGCTTCCCTACGCGACCGACCCAGCTCGTCTGCGTTCCCACAGCCTCTTTGCGCAGGCCCGACCGCCCCGCAAGCAGCGCGTCACGCACCTCGTCGGTGTCGGAGCCAAGAGCATTGGCCACTGAGATGTGAGTGATGGGAAATCGACCGATCATCTTTCCCTCTGCTCTACCATAGAGGCCACAGCACGGCAACGGCGACCAGGTCCTCCGTGTATCTCAGGGATCCTGAAACTGGGCCTTGAGCCGCATGGCCTGCGCCGCCTTGCGCTCCAAGCGCTGGCGCGGCCTGACGACGAATGGATTGGCGTCGTCCCACACGTAGCCCGCAAGAATCGATGTGATCTGGCTTGTCATCTGCGGGCTGCGAAAATCAGCGTGGATCAGCTCTGGCAGGGTGCCGGCGTACCACCCATCGACAAACGTGCCAAACACCGCGACGCCTCGACGCAGCCAGGCGTCGTAGTCGCCATCCCAATCCACCTTGTCCCCCGCCAGGTTCCGGACCACGAGCTCGGCGGCCCGGTGCGCCGACGCCACCGCCAGCGTCACGCCGGAGGAGAAGATGGGATCGAGGAAACCCGCGGAGTTCCCCACGAGCGCGTAGCCCGGGCCAAAGGTCCGCGTCACCGCCGACCCAAACCCCGAGACGGAGCGCGGCGGCATCGCGAACGGACGGCCACCGACGCGTTCCACCAACTTTGGCGAGCTCGCCAACAGCCTGGCGAACGCAGTGGCGGGGTCGCCCGCGACCTCTTCCTGCGGACCCACGAATCCCACTGAGGTTTTGCCACGCAGAGGAATGACCCACGCCCAGACTCGCTCAAGACTCACGATCCAGATGCGGCCGTCGTCGCGACCGTCCAGGCCGTCACCTTCTACGTGGGCAAAGACGCTGCCGCGCCGGGGGCCGGTGCTGGGCACGCAGAGATCCAGCAAGCGCGGCAGGACGCGGGCGGGACCGGTGGCATCAATGACGAACCGCGCTTCCATCACACGCTGACCCAATGCGGAGTCACACGTCAGCCGCGGCCGTACACCGGGCTCGAAACCCGTGACAGTCCACCCGAAACGGAGATCTGCCCCTGCGGCAGCCGCAGCGTCAGACATCGCGGTGTCAAAGTCGGCACGCTCGACCTGCCACGTCCACCCCCAACTCGCAGCGGACGCGTGCTCGAACGAAATCACCGCGCGGCTGTCCCCACGCAAGAAGGTGGCGCCCGGCTTGCGCACATAGCCGCGTGCGCCGAGGGCCTCCACCATCCCCACCCGGTCCAGATAGTCCATGCATTGGGGCAGAAGGCTCTCGCCCAGCGCGAAGCGCGGAAACTGGGCGCGCTCCAGGACACAGACCTCGACCCCAGCCTTGCGCAAGGTAAGCGCGGCCATCGACCCGGCCGGGCCTGCGCCGACGACGACCACGTCGATTCGTTCGTTGCGCTCCTCGACTGTCACGGCCCGGAGTTCTCCAATGTCTGGAAAGTCAGCGCTACGACGTCGAGGATGTAGCCGCGACCCCCGTGGGTCAAACGAGAGTGGCGCGGAGGCGCGCCGGCCCGTGCACCCCCCTCGAACTCGACGACGACTCCGTCCTCGAACTCGCGACGCATGACGCGACCGTCGCTCCACAATTCCTCGACCCACATGGAGTGCGACCGGAACCGGTGCAAGCCATCGGGTTGCACCATGTGCGGATCTCCAGTGAGCAGCAACCGATGCACGTCCTGAAGAAGGAAGGCCGGCGGGAAGGGCCAGCGCTGGTCACCCAGGTACATCTGCGCGTCGATCGCCGTCCCGGTCTGGACCACGGAGAACACGCGCACGCCCTGGGGCCCGAGCCCAATCACCGTGAGACGATCGCCCACCTTCTCTACGACGCAGTCGACGGCGAGCGCGCGACCGTCGTAGTCACCCGAGAGCGACTGCCGCGTCGAGAAGTCCAGTGGGTACTGCGCCGGCGCCGCGAGCGCCGGGGCCTGCACCGCCGGCGGAACCGTGGCGCAGCTTGCGACCAGCAGCAACAGCGCAACGCACGCTTTCATGTGGCCCTCCGCAACAGGGGGAGAATCTGTACACATTCTCTCATGGGGCGTTCTCGGGGTCAGCCTGGTGAACGAGCAGCCAGGCAGACGGCGCGACGAGCACGGAAACCGTGACACCGATACCCACCGTGAGCCCGATGGCCTGCAGCGCCGGCGCCTGCGACATGCCCAGCAGACCAAAGCCAAGCACTGTGGTCACGCAGGCCATCGCCATGCTCACGAGCGCCGCGACGACGCTGTCCGTCTCCCCGGTCGACTCGGCGAGAAACACCCCGTAGTCGACGCCGATACTGAGCACGAGGAGGAGACTGATCAGGTGCAGAATGTTCATCTGTACGCCAAACATCCCCAGCAGCGCCGCCGTCGTCGCTGCCGCGAGCACCGCGGGCGCAAACGCGGCCAGGACGCGCCGCGGCTTGCGCAAACGCACCGTCAGGACGAGCAGGATCGCCACAAGTCCCAACGGGACCATATGGGTCGCGCGGGAGCGAAAGCGGCCGTAGAGGTCCGCCATGAACGTGCGTTGGTCGAACAGGAGCCCGCCCTCCTCCTCGACCCGCGCCTCGACAGCAGCGGAGTCCTTCACACCGCGCAGGAACGTGAGCGCCGCTGTGCGCTCTCCCTCTCCATCACCGGGCAGCGGTACCAGGAACGGCGACAGGAGCGGCGCGAGGGGACCGTCCTGAAGCTCAGACAACAGCAACGGCTCGGCGGGCTCCAGGAACCCTGCAAAGAGGGCGGGCTTGAACGCGTCGGCCTCCAGGGCCGCAAGTGTCCTCCGAGAGAGGTCCCCGGCCGCAAAGAACTTTTCGCCATTGCGCCGCTGCAAATCGGGGCCGAAGACCACACGGTGGAGCGACGAAAACCCCTCCAACTCTCCCGACTTCACGGCATCGCCCAACACCCTGGCCACCCGATCATTCCCGTCTAGCACACTGTCAGTCGGCCCGGAGACTACAACCAGTCGCCCGGCGTCCACACGCGCCACACGCGCCCGCACTCTGGCGTCCTGGGCCTGAAGCTCCGGGTCCAACCGAGTCAGAACCGAGGGGTCGTCCACCCAATCGACCTGCGGCAGACCCACCGCGCACAGGAGCGCACACATGACGGGAACCACCGTGTGGGGCCAGCGTCGCCGCCGGCGTACAAGTCCGGCGGCCATCCTTGCGATGGCGGTGTGCAGGCGACCCACGCGAGGCGCGTCGGGCAGCATGACCGGGAGGACGAGCAGGGTCGTTGCGACCGCCGCCACCACGCCGGAGATCGCAAAGACCGCGACCTCCACCAGGCCGGGAAACCCTGTGCCAGCAAGCGCCGCAAACCCCAATACAGTGGTCAACGAGCCGATCAGGATGGCGCCACCCACCGCCCGCGCCGATCCCCGCTGCCCCACAAGCCAATGATGGTTGAACAGGTGCACCGGGTAGTCGATGGTCACGCCGATGAGCGTCGCACCGAAAGCCAGCGTCAATCCGTGGAGCGTATCGAACACCACGAGGTTGACGAACAACCCCGTGAGCAAGCCGGTGGCGATGGGAAGGTGTGCGAGCAGCCATGGGCGCGGCGTGACGAACACCCCGAGGAACAGGAGCGCCACCGCCACAATCGACATGGCGCTGATGCGGGTGATGTCCGCCTGGATGCTCCTTTGGGCCTCCACCGCGAACATCTGCACGCTGCTCTGTTCCAGGCGTGTCCCGTCGGAGCGCAGCTGCTTCACCAGCCTACCCACGAGGTCTTGGATTGGCTTCTGGGCGGACGACTCGAACGCGGACGACCGGGTCGTCGCGAAGACCACGGCGCAGCAGCCGTCCCGAGAGACGAAGCGGCCGTTCTTGACGGCGAGCCCGCCCTGTTGCCCTGCCCGAAACCGCTCGATGGCGTCGAGCCATGTCAGCAGCGGATCGCGGGTCGCGAATGTGCGCACCAACGGGCCGGCGGGCCCCCCCAGCTCGCGCTTGAGGCGGGCCGCAGCCGCTCGGAGCCCCGCGTCGTCCAGCCGCCCGTCAAGTCCCTCGGGATCGTCGGTAGCCAGCAGGTACCGCCGCGGGAAGAAGAGTTTGTAGAAGGCGCCCTCCATCTCGGGACTCGGCCCCGTAGACACCCAGGCGACCTCGGGCTGCTCGGCAAGCTCGGCGCGGAGCGTGTCGGCGCGGTCCAGCGCCGTGGCCAGGTCGGGGCCCTCCAGCGTGAGTATCATCGTCCGAGAAACAGGGGCGCGTGTGAGCGCACGGGAGAGAGCGCCCAGCTCCGGGTCGTCGGGCTCGGGCAGGAAGTGGGTAATCTGGGTGGTTACGTCGAACGTTAGCGCCACGCCGATGAGCATTCCGACGACCGCCACACCCCACACCACGACACCCATCCAACGGCGAGGGCCGTTCATGGCCCTCCGATGCGGAACACGCGCTCGATCTCGGTAGGCGAGTACCTCCGGTCCGTCCGGACGCCGACAAAGACCATCTCCCGGCGGTCTCCGCTGGCTTCGAACAGGGTCATCGCGGACACATTCAGGCCGCGCCCCTTGAACGTCATGCGCTCAATCACCTTCGTCAACGTGGGCGACCGCGGTGTCAGCGTCAGCGTCCACTCGTCGTCCATCGCCACGCTGAACTCCACGCGGTACGCCTTCTCCAGCGAAGGCCGGTCGCCGGCCAGGATGTGGAGCAGGCTGCCTGTGAGCTCCGCGGCCACGGGATGGGCCGCCAGATCCACTTCGCGGCGTCCGTGTGCGTCGCCCACCGTCAGCGTGGACGCGTCGAGCACAAACGAGCTGCGCGCAGGCTTCAGGGTGTGGCGCGCGAGCCTGGACGGCGGCGCAAAGTGCACGGTGCCCTCGTGCGTCAGGGGCTGAGTGAGCAGAGCGATGTGCTGCACCTCCCGGAAGTCCGCCGATAGCCCGGGCATCTGCGCGAACTTCGTGAGCAGCCCGTCAAGATCATCTTGCGCCTGGGCAGTGTGGGGGATGACCAGGAGCAGCGCGACAATCACCGCTTCAACGACCCTGGAGTAGCGCATCGGGTGTCTGTGGGAGGAGGTTTCCCTCGGCATCGGTCGTCACCAGTGTCGTGTGCGCGCGCGCTGCTCGGCGGCCTTCAGTTACGTTGGTCACGTCGTACGCCACGACGATCCTGGGCGTCAGTTCCCGAAACCAGGCCTTCACCTGGACCCGGTCACCGTAGCGCAAAGGGTGTACATGGCGACACCTGGTTTCTGTCACCACCATGCGGCACCCGATGGCCAGCACATCCTCCACGTCCATCCCGTTTTTTCGCGCGAGCGCAGTACGGGCGATCTCCAAGTATTTGTAGTAGTGCCCGTGCCACACGATCCAGCCGGCGTCCACATCGTGGAATGGGACCTCAATCTCCACGGTCACAGACTCTCTCTGCTTCAATCGTCGCCCCCCAACGCCAGCTCGCCACGTCGCCACGCGCCGAGTAGCTCCGCGATGTCCAGGTCCTGTCTGCGATCCTCCTTGACCGGCGCCACGCGCAGACGCACCTCCGCATGGACCGCCATTGTCGCGGGACGCAGTGCATCCTCGCCCCGCAGGTCGACCGCCTGGCAGGCCGCCAGAAGATTCATGATGGCCACGGTCTCCGAGAGCTCCAGGACGCGCTGGGCATCACGGGCTGCGATGGTCCCCATGGAGACTTTGTCCTGGTTGTGACACTCGGTGCTCCGGCTGAACGACGCGGCGGGCATGGTCAACTTCAGCGCCTCCGCGGTCAGCGCCGACGTGGCGATGGAGACCGCCTTGAACCCATGCCCCACCGAGCCGCCGGGCCAGGCCAGACTCGGGGTCAACGCGTTGTTGTACGCCGGGTTGCACAGGTGCTGGACCTGCCTGTCGAGCAAATCCGCGATGCTCGCCACTGCAGCCTTCAGCGCGTCCATCGCGAAAGCGATGTGGCCGCCATAGAAATTCCCGCCGTGTAGAACGTCACCCGTCGCCGGGTCAAAGATGGGATTGTCGTTGACACTGTTGATCTCCGTCTCCACGAAGGTCTCCAGCATCGGCAGCGCGTCGACGAGGACGCCAATCACGTGGGGCGCGCAGCGCAGGGAGTACCGATCCTGGATGCGCGGGGCGGGCCGGTCGGGGCCACCAACAAGCGCATCCCGTATCCACCCGGCGGCGCGCGCCTGCCCAGGGTGGGGCTTGGCCTCAAAGATGCGCGCATCGAAATGGGAGGCGTTGCCGTCCAGTACGTCCACGACCATGGCGGAGACGGTTGCTGCGGCCCGCGCCAATTTGCGCGCGCGAGAGCAGGCCAGCGCCGCAAGTCCCGTCATCACGCTCGTCCCGTTCATCAGCGCCAGGCTCTCCTTGGGCAGCAGGGCCAGCGGCTCGATCCCCAGGGCGTCGAACACGCGGGCTGTGGTGGTGAGCTCGCCCTCATAGAGGACCTCGCGCGACCCGCTCAGCACCGCCGCAATGTAGGACAGCGGCGTCAGATCTCCGCTGGCCCCCACAGAGCCCTCGCAGGGGATGCGCGGAAGGATCTGTGAGTTGACCAGCTGACACAATCGCTCGACCACTACGGGCCGCACCGCCGAATGTCCGCGGGACAACGACACCGCCCGCACCACCATCACCGCCGTGGTCTCCTCCGGGGTCAGACAGGCGCCGGTGCCGCATCCGTGGAACCGGACCAGGTTGCGGGCCAGCTCCAGCCGGCTGTCCGCCGACTCGACATCGCGCACGCAATCATCACCAAACCCAGTCGTGACACCGTAGACCGCGCGGCCCTCTGCGAGCTGTCGCTGAAGCGCCTCGTGGGAGCAGCGACACACCTCGGCGGCGTCTGGATGCAGAGCGATGTGTTGCCGTCCGTGTGCTGCATCCACCACGTCGTCGATTCCCAAGGGCTCGACCCCGATCATCAACATTCATCACCCCAGAAGTCGTAGAAATTGAACCAGTTGTCTGGAGCCTGCCGGGCGTAGTGCTCCACCCGGCTGGCATAGCGTTGCGCGAGATCCTCGAGTGCCCGTGCCTTGGCTTTGCCTCGAGGCAGCACGATCTTGTCGGAAAACGGCTCACAGTACAGATCGTAGCGATCGCCACCACGATACAGCCCGAATGTCAGGTACACCGGGCACCCCAAAAGCGCCGCAAGGATGTAGGGCCCGGTCGGAAGTCGCGCCGGTGCGCCCATAAACTGGACCGTCGCGGTGCGCGGATTGAGGCCCACACGGTCGCCCAGGAGAGCGACGAACTCTCCGGCCTCGACCCGCTCCTTGGCCGCGAAGACCGCGTCCAGGCTGCCCGGACGGATCGCCAATACGCACGCGCCCCCCGCCGGGTCCAGCTGGCTGAGCACCTCATTGATCATCTTGGCATTGTCGACGTACGCTAGGATGTTGATCTTCATCGCCTCCTGCTCGCCCCCGATGCGCATCGCCTCAAAGCTACCCAGATGCGCTCCGAGCAGGACCGCTCCTCGTCTGGAGTCACGCAGCGCGCTCAGGTGCTCGTGGCCTGTGCGCGTCACCGTAAATCGGGCCAGCTGGCCGCGAACCAGGAACAGCCGGTCGAGCGTGACCTGACCAAAACGTAGCAAGTGGCGATACACCGTCCCAAAGCCGACCTTGCGCCCATGGACACGTTCCAGGAAAGCCGCTGAGGACCGCCTGGCGGACCTGAAGAAGACGGCGTAGTACGCGATGACCACGGTCAGAAACACCCGCGGGACGGCGCGCCCGAATACCGTCGCCAGCAGGACGAACCAGCGCATCCCCAGCGCAGTGCCTCGCTCCCGCGCGGTGAGCCACTGGACCGAAGTGTCCCCGTTCTGTGTCATCTGCGCAGCCGTCGTATGCGGCGTCCAGTAGCCACGCGCCACATCGCCTCGATTACCAGCCGGGTGTGCGCCCAGGAGATCAGCACATTGTCCTGAAAGGGCCGGAAGTGCGAGACGCCGCCCTGCGCCGCGCTCAGATACCGCACCGTGACAGGCTCGTTCACGACCGCGACCCCGGCCCACACCATGCGGACGGCAACCTCGATGTCAAAGTCCATGCGGTCGCCGCTGGCCCGCGCCGCCGGAAGCGCCGTGGCCACAGGATAGACGCGGAAACCGCACATGGGGTCCGTGATGGCGAGCCCGCCCGTCTCGATCCACGTCCACACGCGTGTGATCTGACGAGCGCAACGCCGGAGAAGTGGCGCGGAGGCGTCAAATTGTGGGGCGCCCAGAACGAGGGCGTCCGGGTCCCGGCGCGCCGCGTCTACGAAGTCGACAAGCCGCGTCAGGTCGTGCTGGTGGTCGGCGTCCACCTGCAACGCGTGGGAGAATCCGCGGGTCTCCGCCAGCGAGAGGCCGTCCTTGACCGCCGCCCCCTTTCCGCCGTTCTCGGACCTGGTATGAACCGACACGCCAGCCAGCGCGCCAATGGACTCCAGCGCAGCCCGAGCCTGCTCCGATCCCGCGTCATCCACGACGAAGACCTCGTCGACCACAGCACGCAAGGCGCGGACGACGGCTCCAATCGTGCGGGGGTTGTTGTAGGTCGGCACGACGCCGCACACGCGGAAGTCGTCGGTCATGGGAACTCCCCAAAAACAAGAGTGCCGGAACTGCAGACTTCCTCTCCCATGAGCAGCCGGAACGCCACCTGATTTGGGCGCGCGATCTCCAGGCTCAGGACCAGTCGGTCGTCCGGGCCGATGGGTCGTTTGAATTTGAGCCGGTGGACCTCGTGAAGAGGGCCAAACTCGGGCCACGCGTCACGGATCTGCCGCGCGACGATTCTTTGTAATTGCACTACGCCGGGCAGGATCGGGAAGCCCTCGAAATGTCCCCTGAAGTACAGCAGATTTGCCGGCACGTGCACGTCGTACCAGCGGCAGTCGCCCTCCGAAGGCAGGGGGGTGATCGGAATCTGTGTCGTGTCCTCAAGGTCCGCCCGCCGCACCTTGCCAAGCTCGGTACGGGGCAGTTCGTCCACGACGTGGATCCTCGGAATCACGCTGCGTTGGAGGTGCTGCCCGAGGTAGCCGCGCAAGTCCCCGAGACCATCTCGCACCACGACGAACGCGGACAGAGACGCCGTACGCAAGGGCGAACCCGCCTCCGCAAACACGGCGGCGTCCACCACATCCGGGTGGGCTAGAAGCAGGTCCCGAACGTCGCCCACCGCGACACGGATGCCGCCAACCTTGACCACATCGTCGAGCCTGCCCAGGTGCTCAAACCCGTTGCCGTCGGCGCGCACCTTGTCCGCACACGAGTACGGACGAGGGCAATCCGGGGGCAGAAACGGCGAGTCGATGAGCAGAGTTCCGTCGTCGTCGACGTCCCACACTACACCGGGAAGCGGCAGGAACGGCTCACGCGGCGACGCGCGCCGGTAGGCAATCCCCCCTGTCTCCGTGGACCCGAGCACCTCGGTGACCTGCATGTGGTGACGCGAGTCCAGTTCCCGCGCCACAGTGGGCGGCAGCGGCGCGCCCGAGGAGAAAACGTGGCACCGGGGAGCAGTGAGGTCGGACAGCACGCAAAGCGCCTGTAGATGCGCTGGCACGGTGACAAGAACATCCGCCTCCTCCAGCTGTGCCGCCACCGCGTTGGGATGGAACGGCGCGACCCTGACGAACGACCCTCCCGAGCCAAGGGGAACAAGCACCGTGAACAGCAGGCCGTAGATGTGTCTAGGCGCGACGGTACCCAGGACGCGGGTGCCTGGTTGGATGCCGAACGTATCCCGGATGACCGCTGCCTCGCCCAGGAGTTGGCCAGCCGTTTTGGTCATCGGGCGGGCGTCACCGCCAGTGCCGGAGGTGTACAACACGACCAACGTCCGCTCTGGCGGGTGACTGCGAAAACTCTTGAGGGTCGGTGTGCTCAGAGCGGACGAGCGCCAGGGAGTGGTCAGGACAAGGGCGGACTCAGAGTGGGCTACGCTGCGGACGCCCTCGGGCGCGTCGGTCGGCGCCAGGACCACGCGCCACCCCAGCTCCCACGCGGCCAGCATCTGGACCGCGAACTCATACCGGTCGCTCTCGGAGACGAGCAACGCTGCAGCCTGGCCGCTGGCGCGAAGTACCCCCGCGCACCCAGCGACGTCCGCGAGAAGCTCCGACAAAGTGGTGGTGCCCTGCGCCCCGCGCGCTACGACGCAACCGGGTCCACGAAAGCGGTCGACCGCCTGTAGCGAGCCCGCCTCAGCCATGCCCCTCGCCGATGATTCTGCGCAACGCGCGGTCGTGCAGGCCAGTGCCGAACTCCCGGAAGCGGACCTTCCGCACAATGTACTCCCCTGTGAACATGCACCCCATCAGAGCATAGGCGATGATCCCGGTGTACAGGGCCCACCACGAGACTGGCGCCCACAGTGCCAGGCCCGCTGCGATGGTGCCGTTGACGACGAAGAAGACGCACCACACGAGCGTGACCTTGCGGCAGTACGGCAGGTGCGCGTCGGGAAGGTCTGGGTGCTGCAGACGCGCAAAACGCTCGACCATCGACACCGGCTGGCGCAACGTGACGCCAAAGCCAACGAGCAGCGCTGCGTTGATCAGTACCGGCATGAGGAGCACGTAGACTGGGTCGTTGAGAACGACGCCGAGCACGATGAGTCCCACCACCGCCAGCGGCAGTCGCGCCACTGCCCAGAGTTCCGCCCGTCTGCGCCCCCGGGCGCGCATCACGAACGCACCGATGACGACGCCGACGAGCAGGAGGCCGCCGCCGCGCAGGCTCCAATGCGTGAGCGCAAGGTACACCAACGCCGGGTAGAGCAGGACCAGAGTCGTGTTGATAACGGCCGTTACGACCTTGAGGGTGGTGTCAGACCGGGACATCCGCCGGTTGGGTCATCAGGGACTCCACCAGGTCGACGACATCTCGAACACGACGCACTTCCATGAGACTCTTCTCAGGAACACGCGTCCCGGTGAACTCCTGCAGCTTCACCGCCATGTCCAGCGCGTCGATGCTGTCGAGGTCGAGGTCCTCAAACAGGTGGACATCCAAGGTGATCTCTCCCGGGTCGATCTCGAACATCTCTGAAAGCGTATCCCGAATCTTCACGAAGATCTGCTCGCGCGGACCCAGAACCACAGCCTCGCGGCGCGCGTCTACGTAGGCGGCAAGTGACCGCAGTGATGTGAAAATCGCTCGGTTATCGTCGTCGCCCGCCGTGAACTCCACACCGTAGGCGCGCTTGATGACCATGGCGATCTCAAGCGCGTCGATGGAGTCCAGATCCAGCTCCTCGAAGAGGTGGCCTTCCGGGGGGTGCGAATCCAGGTCGACGTCAGGCAACAACAGAGCCTCCACGATGAGACTCAGCAGCTCTCTTTCAAATGCGTTCATTGGACCAAAGGCTACGACCCATGGCTGGACTTGAGGCGTCCTTCATAGGTGCGTCGCAGACCCCGCATCAAAGCGCGATCGCCAGCCTTCTGATCCGCCAACCTGACCGGATCCATGGACTCAATCGCGTAGTGGACAACGTTAAGCGGAAAACTATACCACCCCCTACCCTTAGTCAACACGGGTGGATCGCACCGAATGAACAGTGGCTGAAGCGGCACTCCGGCCGCCCGCGCAATGCGCATCGCACCCCTTTTGAAAGGCAATAACTCACCTGGCGAGCTGCGGGTCCCCTCGGGAAAAATCAGCACAGGACAGCCACTCATGACACTGGCGCAGGTGCGCTCCACGACCTCGATTCCACCTGCCGCCGTGCCGTCACCGCCATCGAGGAAGCCGCAACAACGAAACAGGAGTCCCAGGAGCGGATTGTGGTATCGCTTGCCTTTGACCAGCACCGTGGCGTCCGGGTAGGCAGCGAGCAGCGCGATGACGTCCACGAGGGTCGGATGGTTGGCCACGAGGACAAAGCAGGGCGCCGGACGGGGCGGGTCGAAGGACCGGGGGTTGTAGTCGAAAAACCCCATCCATCGCATGTAGTCGAAGAACCACCGAAACGTCGTGGACACCCAGCGCCGGCAGCGGCGGGCGCGCACTTCTGACGGGCCAGGGCCGAGCAGCCATACGAGGGGAAGCACCGACCACCCGAGGACGCCCCCGCCGCAGTAGAACACCACGAACGCCGCCCCGACCAGACCGCTGCGGACCCAGCGATGGACTGTCTTCCACACGACGCGGCATTGTGGGCGAGACGGCTGCGGCCCACAAGAGCGTCAGCGGAATCCACATCCTTGGAATCGGCTCGAAAGATGAACGGGCCGGCGCCAAAGGAGCCAGCCCATTGCCTGCTCGCCCAGTATCCCTTCGGTGCCGACCCCTGCCTGGGTACCCCGGTACGCCCGTCAGGCGTTGGGAGCGGGCCGACCGACTTCCGCTTCGGACTGGTCCACAGCCGCCGCGAGTACGCGCAAGAGCGCCTCGTCTTCGAACGCGTCGGCCAGGACGCGCACGCGCGTCGCGAAGGGGCTGGGCTGCTCGCGTTCCAGCTGGCGACACAGCGCGGCGATGGCGTCGAGATTGCCCACTCTGGCCAGGGTGGACATGCGCGCCAATGTGTCGCCGGACGGCAATCGCTGGGCGTGGACCTCGTCGGACACGGCGTCGGACGCCGCACCGATGGTCGGGCCTTCATGCCCCGTTGCTGAAGCTGACCTTGTGGGCAGCGTCCCCGGCGGCGCCGCGGACAACGGCAGCGTGAAGAAGAACGTCGAGCCCGCCCCGTACTCGCTGCGCAGCTGCAGGTCCCCGCCCATCAGATCCACAAGCCGCTGCGAGATCGCCAGCCCCAGGCCGACGCCGTCGGCCTCACGCTTGCCGGCCTCCGCTTGCTGGAAGGACTCGAAGATGGTGTCCCTCGTGGATGGCTCGACCCCGGGTCCGGTGTCCTCCACCTCAAACAGGATACCTTCCGGGCCCTGTGAGACGAGCAGCACAACGTGTCCCGTCCCGGTGAATTTGACGGCGTTGCCCACGAGGTTGAGCAGCACCTGCCGCAGGCGTTTTCCGTCCGCCCAGACCCACTCGGGAGCGGCCGGGTCGAGTCTGAGTCCGAGTGTCAGGCCCTTGGATGACGCTCGCCGGCGCAGAAGGTTCACCACGGAATCGAGCAGGGATTTGAGGTGGACCTCCGTAGGGTCGAGTTCCAGCCTGTCCGCCTCGACCCGTGCCAGATCCAGCAGGTCATCCACGACTGCACTGAGGTGCTGGCTGCTGTCTTCAATGATCCCCAGTCCCTGCGCGGTTTCTGCATCGATGCCTGCGCGGCGCAGAAGCGCTTGCGCGTAGCCTAGAATCGCATTGAGCGGTGTGCGGATCTCGTGACTCACCGTGGCCAGAAACGCGGTCTTTGCTCTGCTCGCGGCCTCGGCCGAGGCCCGCGCCGCAACCTCCAGCGTCACCTTGCGCTCCTCCTCCAGGGAGTGCGCCAGCACCTTGTGCCCAAACTCGGCGACAAAGCCCACCATGACGCCGATCGCCACCATCATCAGGCCGCGGGCGACGACCGAATGCCAGGTCCCCAGGTGCTGGATCAACCAACCATGGTCCCCGATCGCTGCGAAGGAGGGCTGTGCGAGGTAGAACACCAACAGCTGCTGCGCCCCCGCCCAGACGCCCATCACCATGGGCAGCCGCCGCTCCAGCGTGATGCCGCTGAGCACAGTCGCGAGAATCCAGAGCAGCGCCGGCGGTCCCACGAGGATCGAGGCCGCCCCCCACGGGAAGACGGCCTGCGTCCCCAGCGCCAGCACGGTGGGCCACGTCGAGAAGAAGAAGACGTAGCCGTACATCAGGCGCCGGTGCCCTGCGGACGGGGCCCAGCAGGCGCGGGCCAGCACCTCCGACAGCAGCTCCCCGGTCGCGCCAGAGCGCCGCAGCATGGCGGCTGCAAACGCCCGGTCCACCGGACGCAGCAGATCCTCCTCGGGCTCATCGGTCATGGTGCCCTCCGCTCAAGTACAGACTCAAGGCGCTCGAGGCCCGCCAGTGTCGGCCTGCGCCGCCACACGCCGTGCCCGGACCCATGCTCCGGCACCATGCCCCGCACAAAGGCGTAGATCACCTCGCCGAAGTGCGCCTCAAAGTCGTAGGTGGGACCCAGCCGCTGCTTCAGGAGACGGTGGAGCGCCAGCGCGTAGAGCTCGGCCTGGAGCAGGTAGCCGCGGTCCCACATGACCTTGGAGAGGCGGCCCGCCGCGTAGTCGGACCAGCGGGGACCCAGCCGGTTGGACTTCCAGTCCAGGAGGTAGAACCGCCCCTCGCGCTCGAAGATCAGGTCCAACCGCCCCTCGAGGAACCCGGTCACGGGGAGGAACCCCAGACCGGCCACCATCTTGGAGAGCGGCTCGTCAAAGCCACGCGAGAGCTGTTGGGCGCTCAGGGGCGACGACGGGTCGTAGCCGCCGCGCACGGGCAGCGCGAACGATGGCTCGCGCAGCGTTTGGGACCAAGGCAGGTCCGACAGCGTGAACCCATCGTCAAACAGGGGCGTGCGCAAGGCCCCGTGCAGCGACTCGCTCAGGAGCGGCACGGCCGCCGCGTCCACGCCGTGGGCAGCCGCGTACCGCGCGACCAGAGTCCGCAGCTCCGTCTCCGAAGCCTGGAGGTCGTGGTGTTCGAGCGCGTCGTGCACTGTGTCACCCACGTGACTGCCACCCTCGAGCTCAGCCAGAGGGATGAGACCCGTCGGCTGCGACTCGACGCGTGCCGCGCCTGACGTTCCTGCTGCGCCGGACGTCGGGCCGCCAGAGGGCTCGGGCCCCGTCTTGCCATTTGCGCTGCCGCCGTCCGACCCCACCCGCGCCTCATCGAGGCCGTCTCCATCCGACGCGTCGGCGTCCACCGCGTCGTCGTCGCGGTCCTCCCGCGGGACCTCCTGCCTCGCGGGGAGATCTTGTCCCCGCGTGAGGCTCGAGTACGAGACGCGCCGCCACCATGTGTCCAACGGGCGCGACCGCTTCCTCGTGCGGACCGTCAGAGAATCGGGATGTACAGGGTCCTTCTCTGTCCAACGTGTGGTCTCGATCGACCCCGTCGGGTCCCACCCTCCGGCAGAAATCTGCGCGTGTTGCGCCAGGTGGTTCAGGTCCTCCTGGATGTCGCTGTCCCTCCTGACGCGGGCGCTGGCCGATGTGCGAAGATCCTCGACCGTCGCCGCGTCGCGTCCGCGGTGGAGCAGGTAGCCCATTGCGGACTCGGTCCCGGCGGGTCCCCAATAGATGACGCAGCGGTGCCTCGCGCGGGTGACGGCCACGTAGATCTGCCGCAGGTCTTCGCGCAGCTTGTCGGTCTCCATGGCGGCGGTCGCCACCGGCAGCGTGGGTACCCGGACGTCCAGGACCCAACGCGCACCCTCCGCATCCCAGTAGCGCGGCACGTCCCCGTCCGCGGTCCCGACATAGGTCGGCATCCAGGCAAACGGCAGCCAGACCCGGTCGTACTCCAGGCCCTTGGCTTTGTGGATGGTGCTGATCTGGACCGCGTCGTCGTCGGACTCCACGCGTTGTGCGGCGAGCTCCTCGTCGGTGCCTGGACCCCCGGCGGAGAACCACGCGAGCAGGCCTGCCGGCGCCCGGCGCTCCTCGAACTCCGCGCGGTGGAGCAGCGCAAAGAGGTGACGCAGGTCGGCGGCTGTGCGGCCGCCGCCGGGCCGGGACAGGATGCGCTCCAGCACGCGGTCTTCCTGCGCCCACTGCTCGAGCGCGGCGAGCACACCCTCCTCCCGCCAGGTCGCGTTCCAGCGGCGCATGGCGGTCATGCTCTGCGCCCAGAGCACGGGTGTTGCCTTGAGGTCCACCAGATCCTGGCCGGTGCGACCCATCAGCGGTGTGGCCAGCGCCTGCGCCACCGCGGAGTGGTCGCCGGGGGCGTGGAGCGCACCCAGGATCGCGTGGAGCGCCTTGGCGACCGGGCTCTGGAACGCCGTATCCGCTGTGCGCAGCACGACGGGAACGCCGCGACGCCTGAGCGCGTCACGAACCTGCGACGCTTGCCCGTTGGTGCGGGTCAGCACGGCGCACATGGAGGGAGTCGCGCTGTGACTGCTCAGCTCACGCACGATCTCTTCGGCGACCTCCTCCACGCAGACTCGCGCCAGGTTCCACTGGTTGAACGCACCGTGCTTGAGCAGGCGATGCCATCGGTCGGTCGGGCGCTGGATGTGGCGAATGTCGAGAGGCGCGCGGTCGTCGCCGAGCCGGTTGTCCTGGTGGTGGGCGTCCACCTTCTCAAACTGGATGTCTGGGGTCGCGAACGGCATTGGCCCGTCAAAGAGGCGTCCCACCGCTTTGAGCAGCCTCTGGTCTGAGCGGAAGTTGGTCCGCAACGGTGAGCTCTTGCCCGCGGAGTTTACGGCGGCGACGTACGAGTGCACGTCCGCGCGCCGGAACGCGTAGATCGACTGCTTGGGGTCCCCCACAACCAGGAGCCGCTTGCCTGCGAACAGTTCCTTGAACACGGCCCACTGCACCGGGTCCGTATCTTGGAACTCGTCCACCATCGCCAGATCCCACCGATCCTCGACCGCGCGCTTGAACGCCACCGCCCCAGCGCTGTCGCGCACCTGCCGCAGGAGATCCTCGAACGAGCGCTCGTCGCGGCGCCGCGCTTCCTCGAGCGTTGCCACGCGGATGCGCCGCACGAGCTCTCGCCGAAGCCGCGTCGCCCAGCTCCGCAGCGCACCACCCACGCTGGCGTGCAGGGCCCGCAGCACGGCGAGCCTCTCCACAACGGGATGCACGGGCGGCGCGTGCCCCGCGCGGGTCGCCGCGGCGATGAACTCCACGGTGAACCGGTCCGCACACGTTGGGACCGGCGCGAGCAGGTTGGGGCCCGCCAGCCACTTCAGGAGCGCGTCGATGTCATCCCGCGTTCCCTTGCCGGGAAACGACTCCGCGTAGTTCGAGGAGCGCCGACCCACGAGCGCAGGGTTGTCCACGAAGGTCTCGTCCAGCGACCGCTGGCTCGCCACCTCCCGTACGAGGGCAAGAGCCTGCTCAAACGGGGCGAGATCCGGCGCGTCCCCCACGGGCTCCACCGGCTCCGGCAGCGCCACCACGTCTCGCTCCTGCGCCTTCTTGGCCAGCTCCGTCAGCGACCGGTGGCTGAACCCAGCCGTGTCCAGCGCACGCACAAACAGGGCCGATTGCTGGGTCGTCAGGCGCCGCAGCTCGTCCACGACTACCCGCTCGGCGGCCTCCGCAGCCGCGGAGCCTTCCGTATTTGACAGGGACGCGCCCGCCTCAAACGCGCACGTGACGAGCAGCCGGCTGCAGAAGCTATGGATCGTCGAGATGGCCGCGAGATCGAAATCCACGAGCGCCTGCTGAATCCCATCGACGGCCGCGGACCCTGCACCGCGGACCCAGCGACCCAGCACGTCGTCTGGCGGGGTCCATGGGGCCCCCGCGTCGCGGGCGCGCAGCCCCTGCAGCGCGTCTCGCAGGCGCGCGCGCACCTTGGTCTTCAGTGACGCCGTGGCCGCGACCGTGAACGTCACCACGACGATGCGGTCAATGGAAACCCCACCGACGATCTCCTCGAGCACGCGCTGCGCCAGGGTAAACGTCTTGCCGGTCCCGGCGCTGGCCTGGACCGACTCAAGGTAGTCCAGCGTCATGGCACACTCCCGAGGATCGCCGCCGCCAGGTCGTCAAAAGCGCGCCCGGGCAACGCTGGGACGCCTACGATGGGCCCGTCCAGACGCTGGCCGCCGAAGACCCACGCCTCGTACGGGCCGGGTTCGTGGTCGTCCCGGTTTCGGGCATCGGCAAATCTGTCCACGAAGGGCAGCGGGACACGGCGCGCGTCGTGGACGATGTCCATCCAGGCCGCCAACAACGCTCTGGCCTCCTGCTGCGGGGGCAATTCGCACTGCCACTCCCCTCCCTTGTGCAGAAGGGTGACGCCGTCCACGGGCGCACCGCTGGCCCGGAGCGCCACGGCCTGCACCCATGCCCCCAGCTTGTGCTTGCGGCCGGCAGAGGACGAGGTCCATTCACAGACTCGCCCCCCGCGCAGCGACGCGGCACCGTAGAGACGCACGCCGTTGGTGCCGAGGTCCACCCGGTGAGGCGCTGCGGCAGGCCAAGCAAGAACAGCCCCCGCCATCCCCTCGCACACCGGCAGCACGGACTCCACAAGCAACCTTCCTCGCGTGCCCGCAGGCACGACGCCGCGGGCTTGGAGGAGTTCGGACGGATCCGCACCCGCGAGCAGCGCGCGGGTAACCTGGGTCTTGAGCTTCCACTGGCCCAGGCCTCCGCTCCACGACTCGCCATCCAGCGGCTCCGTATCCGAGAGCGGGTCCTCCGCCTCGCGCAGGTAGATGCGCAGCGAGCGCGTGCAGAAGAATTTGATGGGGTTCTTCAGGCAGGAAATCAGCCGATGCAGCCGCAACTCCACGAGGTCCGGCGGGTCCAACGGCGTCTCCAGAAACGTGTGGGGAGGGTCCTCGGCGCCCCGGCCACGCAGCGCAGCCTTAGCGGCGGCACAGTGGTGCTCGTCAAAGCTGCGTCCCGCCAGATAGGGGCCCGCCGCGTAGGGCTGGAGCGGGTGGTCCACGGTCACCGCGGCGGCGAGGCCCGGCTGCGCCTCCTCCAGGACATCGAGCAGCTCCGCCACCGGCACCGCCGGAGGTCGCTCCTGACCGTCGCGGGGAGAGCGGGAGGTCGTGAAGATCTCCAGCCTGTCGCGGGTGCTCAGGACCGTCTCCATAAGCAGAGCCCGGTCGTCCTGTCGCACGTTCACATCGCCATCGCGCGGGTCGGACGCCATGATGTCGTAGGCCGGTTGCGCGCCCTGCCGCGGGTAGGCGTCCTCGTCCATGCCCACCAGGCAGACCACGCGGAACGGCACGCTGCGCATGGGGACCATGGCACAGACAGTCACCCCACCTGCCAGGTAGTTGCGCCCCGGCTCTGACAGGCCAAAGCGGTGCTCCACCAGGCTCACGAAGGCGTCCAGCGGCAGCGGCTCGGTGCAGTGGGTTCCGGCACCGGCCACCTCATCGAGCGCTTGCCGGACGGCGCGCACGGTCCACCCTCCTTTCCCGCACAGATGGGCGAGCAGCTCCAGAAGCCGCTCCTGCCAGGCTGCCGCGAGGTGGAACCCAGAAAGTCTTTCCCGCGCGCGCGCGAGGCCCTCCACAAAAGAGACCAGCACACCGACCAGGTCAGACTCCGCGTCCGGCTCGGCGACGGGCGCCAGACCCAGCACGAGATCGTCGGTCCTCACTGCCAGGCCCAGGAGCATGCGGTCCAGTCCGTGCTGCCAGGTGAAGTTCTCCAGAGCGGGCAGATCGAGGCTCGCGCGGTGGGTGTCGTCCAGTCCCCAATGAATCGCCGCGTCCCCAGCCAGCTCCCGCAGGCGAGTCATGGTGTCCGGCTCCACACCCCATTGCAGCGCCACCTCAGGCCGACCGAGCAGGTCGAGCACGCGGGTGACCTCAAACCGTCCGCGCACAAGATCCACGGCGTCGAGCAGGGCGCTGGCCGCGGTGTTGCGGACGCGCAGACTGGCGTCTGCCAGGCGCATGGGGATGGCCGGCGACGCCGCCCCGCGATCCAAGCGCAGCGCGGCGCGGATGAGGGGCCCAAAGCGGTCGATGTCCGGCGTCATCACCAGCACATCGCGCGGTTGAAGGCCGTCGTCCTCAAAGGCCTCCAGCAACACGTCGCGCAGCGCCTCCACCTGCCGCTGCTCGCCACCACATCGGTGGACACGGATGGTCGGCGCCGACCCCGCCACAATGGGCTGCGCGGGCTGATTGGGCGCAGCGAGCGCGCGCTGCACGGCACCGAGCACGCCCTTCGCCGGCGGCGGCCCAAACAGCTCCACGCGCTCGGCGCCTGCAAAGTGATGGTCGAGCAGCCGGCCGAACGCCGCCGCCTGCGCCCCGAGCGAGTGGTGCAGCGGGTGGCCGCGCAGCGCCCCTGGCCGGAGCACAAACAGCTCCAGCGGCACCTCCCCACCCGCCGCCGCGAGCAGCTCCATCACCGCCGGCGGCAGGATCCCCGGACAGAACACGGCGAGTCGTCCCGGCAGCGCGCGCCGATCGAGCGCCAGGCCGTCCCCGCTCCCAAAAGGACTCGCCGGCGGCACCGATCGGGGCGCTGGGCCGTCCTTGCGGGCCCCAGCGTCGGGCTCGCCTGAGCGCCGGCACACAAAGAGATGCCACAGCGTCTGCTGCCACCCCTGGCCCGGTCCCCACGCCTGTATCTCCTGAGGACGGTACAGCGCGTACCGCTCAAAGCGCGGCGCGAGGTCCAGAGCCAGCTGGGAGAGACGACGACTCTGGTACGCCGGGCCGTCTGCGAGGGACCACGTCTCCACCTCCGGCAACGCGGGCATGTGGTGGAGCAGAAGCGCCAACAGATCCCAGACCAGACGCTGACGAGACCACGCCTCGCCGCCGCCACAGAGCCTCTCCACGAGCTCCATCGGCTGAAGGAACTCGACCCCGGCACAGACCCCCGTCTGGTGCGCCAACTGCTGCTCAATCCAGGTCCCAAGCCCGTTGGAATGAACCAGTACCACGTCCTGGACCAGAGGCCGCGCAGGCGTGGACAGGAAACGCGCAAGCCCCTCCACGAGGAGCTCGGTCAGGTCGGAACAAAGAATTCGCGTCATCGGCAATTTTTTCAGGTGGAGCCGCAAACCTACGCCGCCCGCCCCCCGTGGTCAACGGATTCCCAGCCTGCCTCGGCCGTCCGACATCCAGTGTCGCACGCGCCCATCACGAGCGTCGGGACCGGGAGCCCGACCTGTGTTCGTGGGGCGGGAGGCGGGCCGGCCTTTGAGACGCCCTTAACGATCAGACCTTGCCGAACAACAGTGATGTGTTGATGCCGCCGAACGCGAAGTTGTTGCTGGCGACGACGCTCAGCTTGATGTCGCGGGGCTCGCCAACCACGTAGTCCAGAGCTGCGCAGTCCGGATCGGCCGTGTCCAGGTTGCGGGTCGGGGGCACGAATCCGTCGCGAAGCATCGCGAGGCAAAAGATGGATTCAACTGCGCCGCAGGCGCCCAGCGTATGGGCCGTGTGCCCTTTGGTGGAGCTGATTGGCACGTCCCCGCCGTACACGGACTGTGTCGCCAGGGACTCGCAGATGTCCCCGACTTTCGTAGCGGTCGCGTGCGCGTTGATGTACTGCACCGATGAGGCGTCGAGTCTGGCGTCCTCGAGTGCCAGGCGCATTGCAGCTGACATCCCATCCACGGATGGGGACGTGATGTGTTGGCCGTCGCAGCTCGTGCCGTAGCCCAGAACTTCGGCGTGAATGTGGGCGCCCCGCGCGCGGGCACGTTCGTAACTCTCGAGAATAAGAGTACCGGCGCCCTCACCCACCACCAGTCCATCGCGGTCGGCGTCAAAAGGCCGAGGGGAGCGCTCGGGGGCATCGTTGAACGAGGTCGAGGTAGCGTAGAGGAGATCGAAGACGCCGGAGTGCGTAAAGTGAAGCTCCTCGGCGCCCCCGCAGACCATGATATCCTGCTGGCCAAACTTGATGGCCTCGTATCCGTAGCCGATGCCCTGGCTGCCGCTCGTACAGGCAGAGCAGGTCGTGTGAATCCTCCCGCGAATCCCATAGAAGATGGCGAGATTGGCCGCGCAGGTGTGGCTCATGAACTTGATGTACGTGCTCGGCGTGAGACCCGCCAGGCTGTTGCTCTCGAACAGTTGCCGGCAGAACGCCTCAAGCGACGACGAGGACCCGTGGGTGGATCCATATGAGACTCCGGTTCGTCCGCTGGTCAGGTCGTCCGAGGTCAGACCGGCGTCCGCGACGGCCTGCTCGGTCGCGTGGAGACTCAAAAGGGCGACCCGGCCCATGCCGCGCACCTTCTTGCGCGCAAAGCTCAGCTCGAGTCCGTCGACCGGTGCCGCGAGGCGAGTCGACAGGTTCCCAATCCGGTCCCAGTCCTCCATGTACCGAACACCGTGCTGGCCGGACTGCAGGGCCGCCGAGACCTCGTCCAGGTGATTGCCGATGGGCGAGCTGATACCGATCCCGGTGACGACGACTCGATTCACGACAGTCCTCCATCAATGCTGATAACCTGCCCCGTGATGTACCCCGCTTCGGGGCGACACAGAAATGCGATCAAGTCAGCGACCTCCGAGGGTTGGCCCAGGCGCCGCATGGGGATCATCTTGAGAATGGTATCGACAGGGGCACCCTCGATCATGTCGGTCTCGATGAGGCCCGGAGCGACGGCGTTGACCGTCACGCCCCGCTTGGCCACTTCCAAGGCCAGCGCCCGTGTCGCGCCGAGGATCCCCGCCTTGGCGGCTGCGTAGTTGACCTGGCCGCGGTTGCCCCGAAGCGCAGAGACGCTCGACAGGTTCACGATCCTGCCGTGCCGCCGCCGCACCATGGGCATCACGAGCGGCTGGGTCACGTTGTAGAAACCGCCCAGCGTGGTTCTCAGAACATCGTCCCACTGCTCGGGCTCCATCGCCGGAAACGGCATATCTCGGACCACGCCCGCGTTGTTGACTACGATGTTGATGTGGAGATCTTCCTCGAGGAGCGCGTCCACGGCGGCGCCGGCCGCAGCGCGGTCTCCCACGTCAAACTCGAGCAGCCGCACCTCAACTGCGCACGCCTCTTTGATCTGGGCCTGGACGGCTTCGGCCATCGCCCGGTTGGTGCGGTAGTTGAGCAGGATGGAATGGCCGTCCGCCGCCAGGCGCCGTGCCACAGCCGCACCAATCCCGCGGCTCGCTCCGGTTACGAGGGCCCAGCTCATCGAGTCCTGGCTAGTTTCCATACCTCTCCCATGACCACGTTGAGGCGAGCCGTTGCGACCAGCTCGGTCCCCACATGCGCGGTGGTCTCGAACACGGCCAGCGCATCGTCCCCACCCCACACGAGCGTGGCCTCTTGTACGACACGCTCGCCAACAGCCAGCCACTGGCGGTGCAGCGTCATTCGACGGCACCCAAGCAAAAGCCCCGGCTGGACCGGGCTTCCCACACTCTGACACTTGAGCCCCGCAAACACCCCGACGCACTGAGCCATGTACTCGATGCTGACCAGCGCAGGCACACCTTCCGGCTCCAGGAACAGCGACTCCTCCCGAATCGTCGTCGCCGCCACAGCCCGCACACCATCGAAGTCCACGACCTCGTCCAACAGGACCATGGGATGGTCGTGCGGAAGGAGGTCTGCGGGGGACGGATACTGGCTCATGACGCGACTCCGACCACGCCAAACCAATCCGCCCCGAGCCGCACAGTCCCGTTTCCCTCGTCGACAGCGCGCAGCAGCTCCAACGTGGCCTGCGCCGGCACAACTTCACCTCCACCGGCCGCGCCAAACCTTCGCACGAGCTCGAGTGTGGGTCCCCCGGACCCCTGGGCCTCCAAACGCAGGGCCACCGCGCCAGACCGATGGTCGCTCGCGTACAGACCCGCGGGCCAATCCAACTCCGCGAGGATAACACCGACGACCGGAGCGCCACCATGGAGGAGTCCGAGCGCCTCGAGCAGAGTCATCGCCAGCGTATCAGCGCCGGCAGCGATCGCTGTGGTGTTGGCCGTGTTCCCGCATGCGATGGCCAGCGTACTCACCGCGGCGTTGTGAACGCTCGTCTGGAACCGCAGCGGCGACAGCTCGCCGTCCGCGTCACCCATCATGTCGAGCAGTGTCACCGTTGTGTCGATTTCGCCGAGGACGGAGCCGAAGACGAGGGGGAGCGGTCGGAGGATCATTTCTCCACAGGCCTTTTCGAGTGCCGCGCCAGCCATCCGGGCAATCGACGTGGCACGTCGATAGTGTCTCTGGGGAATGAGGCTCCATGTCGGATCGCTGACGGCGCACTGACCCGTCCCAGTGACGATCACGCCGGCACCTCGAGCACAACGGCGGCATTGCTCCCGCCAAATCCAAAGCTGTTGCTGAGGGCAAGACGGCCGGCCACTCGCTGCGCCGATTCGGACACTGGAATCCCAAGCAGCTCGTCCAATGGCTCCGCGCCGAGCGTCCCAGGTATCTGCTGCGCTTCGAGGCATAGGATCGTGAACACGGCCTCGGTAGCGCCCGCCGCGCCGAGCTGGTGCCCCGTTAATGGCTTGGTGGAGACCACGGGCGGCACCTGGCCGAACACCCGCCGCAACGCGAGCGCCTCCGAAGCGTCGTTGTGGAGAGTTCCGGTCCCGTGGGCGTTGATGAACGCGATGTCACATGCCTCTACTTCGGCCTCGATGAGCGCGCGGGAGATGGCCGAGGACGCGCCCTCAGCCTCGGGGTGCGGGGCCGTCATATGGTATGCATCGGTGGTCTCGCCCACGCCGCGCACGGTGGCCCTGGCGACGCCGCTGCGCTCCATCAACAGCCAGGCTCCACCCTCGCCGAGATTGATGCCATCGCGCCCGGCAGAGAACGGGCGGCAGCGGTGCGCGGAGAGGATTTTCAGGGACGCGAAACCGCGCAGCGTGAAGTCGCACAGAGAATCGACACCACCCACGAGGCAGGCATCTGCGAAGCCCAGGTCGAGCATTCGCGCCGCGGAAGCCAGCGCCTTCGCGCTCGACGTACACGCGGTTGAGACAACATAGCGCGGCCCAGACAGTCCGGTCTGCAGCGCAATCAGCTCCGGGACTACGTGGAACGGATGGCGGTGGGCCAGACCCCGCGCCGCGGGGATGTGGCCCTCGTGCTCGGCGTACAGTCTCTCAAGGGTGTCCATCCCACCGGTCGTCGTGCCCAGCACGAGCCCGACGCGCTCGGCGCCCCATCGATCGATCGCCACGTGGAGGCCGTCCAGAAGGTCTGACATCGAGGCGAGCGCCAACCGGGCCTGCCGCGCGTCATAGATGGCCATCGAATGAGGCAATTCCGGCAGCTTCCCTACGCGACCGACCCAGCTCGTCTGCGTTCCCACAGCCTCTTTGCGCAGGCCCGACCGCCCCGCAAGCAGCGCGTCACGCACCTCGTCGGTGTCGGAGCCAAGAGCATTGGCCACTGAGATGTGAGTGATGGGAAATCGACCGATCATCTTTCCCTCTGCTCTACCATAGAGGCCACAGCACGGCAACGGCGACCAGGTCCTCCGTGTATCTCAGGGATCCTGAAACTGGGCCTTGAGCCGCATGGCCTGCGCCGCCTTGCGCTCCAAGCGCTGGCGCGGCCTGACGACGAATGGATTGGCGTCGTCCCACACGTAGCCCGCAAGAATCGATGTGATCTGGCTTGTCATCTGCGGGCTGCGAAAATCAGCGTGGATCAGCTCTGGCAGGGTGCCGGCGTACCACCCATCGACAAACGTGCCAAACACCGCGACGCCTCGACGCAGCCAGGCGTCGTAGTCGCCATCCCAATCCACCTTGTCCCCCGCCAGGTTCCGGACCACGAGCTCGGCGGCCCGGTGCGCCGACGCCACCGCCAGCGTCACGCCGGAGGAGAAGATGGGATCGAGGAAACCCGCGGAGTTCCCCACGAGCGCGTAGCCCGGGCCAAAGGTCCGCGTCACCGCCGACCCAAACCCCGAGACGGAGCGCGGCGGCATCGCGAACGGACGGCCACCGACGCGTTCCACCAACTTTGGCGAGCTCGCCAACAGCCTGGCGAACGCAGTGGCGGGGTCGCCCGCGACCTCTTCCTGCGGACCCACGAATCCCACTGAGGTTTTGCCACGCAGAGGAATGACCCACGCCCAGACTCGCTCAAGACTCACGATCCAGATGCGGCCGTCGTCGCGACCGTCCAGGCCGTCACCTTCTACGTGGGCAAAGACGCTGCCGCGCCGGGGGCCGGTGCTGGGCACGCAGAGATCCAGCAAGCGCGGCAGGACGCGGGCGGGACCGGTGGCATCAATGACGAACCGCGCTTCCATCACACGCTGACCCAATGCGGAGTCACACGTCAGCCGCGGCCGTACACCGGGCTCGAAACCCGTGACAGTCCACCCGAAACGGAGATCTGCCCCTGCGGCAGCCGCAGCGTCAGACATCGCGGTGTCAAAGTCGGCACGCTCGACCTGCCACGTCCACCCCCAACTCGCAGCGGACGCGTGCTCGAACGAAATCACCGCGCGGCTGTCCCCACGCAAGAAGGTGGCGCCCGGCTTGCGCACATAGCCGCGTGCGCCGAGGGCCTCCACCATCCCCACCCGGTCCAGATAGTCCATGCATTGGGGCAGAAGGCTCTCGCCCAGCGCGAAGCGCGGAAACTGGGCGCGCTCCAGGACACAGACCTCGACCCCAGCCTTGCGCAAGGTAAGCGCGGCCATCGACCCGGCCGGGCCTGCGCCGACGACGACCACGTCGATTCGTTCGTTGCGCTCCTCGACTGTCACGGCCCGGAGTTCTCCAATGTCTGGAAAGTCAGCGCTACGACGTCGAGGATGTAGCCGCGACCCCCGTGGGTCAAACGAGAGTGGCGCGGAGGCGCGCCGGCCCGTGCACCCCCCTCGAACTCGACGACGACTCCGTCCTCGAACTCGCGACGCATGACGCGACCGTCGCTCCACAATTCCTCGACCCACATGGAGTGCGACCGGAACCGGTGCAAGCCATCGGGTTGCACCATGTGCGGATCTCCAGTGAGCAGCAACCGATGCACGTCCTGAAGAAGGAAGGCCGGCGGGAAGGGCCAGCGCTGGTCACCCAGGTACATCTGCGCGTCGATCGCCGTCCCGGTCTGGACCACGGAGAACACGCGCACGCCCTGGGGCCCGAGCCCAATCACCGTGAGACGATCGCCCACCTTCTCTACGACGCAGTCGACGGCGAGCGCGCGACCGTCGTAGTCACCCGAGAGCGACTGCCGCGTCGAGAAGTCCAGTGGGTACTGCGCCGGCGCCGCGAGCGCCGGGGCCTGCACCGCCGGCGGAACCGTGGCGCAGCTTGCGACCAGCAGCAACAGCGCAACGCACGCTTTCATGTGGCCCTCCGCAACAGGGGGAGAATCTGTACACATTCTCTCATGGGGCGTTCTCGGGGTCAGCCTGGTGAACGAGCAGCCAGGCAGACGGCGCGACGAGCACGGAAACCGTGACACCGATACCCACCGTGAGCCCGATGGCCTGCAGCGCCGGCGCCTGCGACATGCCCAGCAGACCAAAGCCAAGCACTGTGGTCACGCAGGCCATCGCCATGCTCACGAGCGCCGCGACGACGCTGTCCGTCTCCCCGGTCGACTCGGCGAGAAACACCCCGTAGTCGACGCCGATACTGAGCACGAGGAGGAGACTGATCAGGTGCAGAATGTTCATCTGTACGCCAAACATCCCCAGCAGCGCCGCCGTCGTCGCTGCCGCGAGCACCGCGGGCGCAAACGCGGCCAGGACGCGCCGCGGCTTGCGCAAACGCACCGTCAGGACGAGCAGGATCGCCACAAGTCCCAACGGGACCATATGGGTCGCGCGGGAGCGAAAGCGGCCGTAGAGGTCCGCCATGAACGTGCGTTGGTCGAACAGGAGCCCGCCCTCCTCCTCGACCCGCGCCTCGACAGCAGCGGAGTCCTTCACACCGCGCAGGAACGTGAGCGCCGCTGTGCGCTCTCCCTCTCCATCACCGGGCAGCGGTACCAGGAACGGCGACAGGAGCGGCGCGAGGGGACCGTCCTGAAGCTCAGACAACAGCAACGGCTCGGCGGGCTCCAGGAACCCTGCAAAGAGGGCGGGCTTGAACGCGTCGGCCTCCAGGGCCGCAAGTGTCCTCCGAGAGAGGTCCCCGGCCGCAAAGAACTTTTCGCCATTGCGCCGCTGCAAATCGGGGCCGAAGACCACACGGTGGAGCGACGAAAACCCCTCCAACTCTCCCGACTTCACGGCATCGCCCAACACCCTGGCCACCCGATCATTCCCGTCTAGCACACTGTCAGTCGGCCCGGAGACTACAACCAGTCGCCCGGCGTCCACACGCGCCACACGCGCCCGCACTCTGGCGTCCTGGGCCTGAAGCTCCGGGTCCAACCGAGTCAGAACCGAGGGGTCGTCCACCCAATCGACCTGCGGCAGACCCACCGCGCACAGGAGCGCACACATGACGGGAACCACCGTGTGGGGCCAGCGTCGCCGCCGGCGTACAAGTCCGGCGGCCATCCTTGCGATGGCGGTGTGCAGGCGACCCACGCGAGGCGCGTCGGGCAGCATGACCGGGAGGACGAGCAGGGTCGTTGCGACCGCCGCCACCACGCCGGAGATCGCAAAGACCGCGACCTCCACCAGGCCGGGAAACCCTGTGCCAGCAAGCGCCGCAAACCCCAATACAGTGGTCAACGAGCCGATCAGGATGGCGCCACCCACCGCCCGCGCCGATCCCCGCTGCCCCACAAGCCAATGATGGTTGAACAGGTGCACCGGGTAGTCGATGGTCACGCCGATGAGCGTCGCACCGAAAGCCAGCGTCAATCCGTGGAGCGTATCGAACACCACGAGGTTGACGAACAACCCCGTGAGCAAGCCGGTGGCGATGGGAAGGTGTGCGAGCAGCCATGGGCGCGGCGTGACGAACACCCCGAGGAACAGGAGCGCCACCGCCACAATCGACATGGCGCTGATGCGGGTGATGTCCGCCTGGATGCTCCTTTGGGCCTCCACCGCGAACATCTGCACGCTGCTCTGTTCCAGGCGTGTCCCGTCGGAGCGCAGCTGCTTCACCAGCCTACCCACGAGGTCTTGGATTGGCTTCTGGGCGGACGACTCGAACGCGGACGACCGGGTCGTCGCGAAGACCACGGCGCAGCAGCCGTCCCGAGAGACGAAGCGGCCGTTCTTGACGGCGAGCCCGCCCTGTTGCCCTGCCCGAAACCGCTCGATGGCGTCGAGCCATGTCAGCAGCGGATCGCGGGTCGCGAATGTGCGCACCAACGGGCCGGCGGGCCCCCCCAGCTCGCGCTTGAGGCGGGCCGCAGCCGCTCGGAGCCCCGCGTCGTCCAGCCGCCCGTCAAGTCCCTCGGGATCGTCGGTAGCCAGCAGGTACCGCCGCGGGAAGAAGAGTTTGTAGAAGGCGCCCTCCATCTCGGGACTCGGCCCCGTAGACACCCAGGCGACCTCGGGCTGCTCGGCAAGCTCGGCGCGGAGCGTGTCGGCGCGGTCCAGCGCCGTGGCCAGGTCGGGGCCCTCCAGCGTGAGTATCATCGTCCGAGAAACAGGGGCGCGTGTGAGCGCACGGGAGAGAGCGCCCAGCTCCGGGTCGTCGGGCTCGGGCAGGAAGTGGGTAATCTGGGTGGTTACGTCGAACGTTAGCGCCACGCCGATGAGCATTCCGACGACCGCCACACCCCACACCACGACACCCATCCAACGGCGAGGGCCGTTCATGGCCCTCCGATGCGGAACACGCGCTCGATCTCGGTAGGCGAGTACCTCCGGTCCGTCCGGACGCCGACAAAGACCATCTCCCGGCGGTCTCCGCTGGCTTCGAACAGGGTCATCGCGGACACATTCAGGCCGCGCCCCTTGAACGTCATGCGCTCAATCACCTTCGTCAACGTGGGCGACCGCGGTGTCAGCGTCAGCGTCCACTCGTCGTCCATCGCCACGCTGAACTCCACGCGGTACGCCTTCTCCAGCGAAGGCCGGTCGCCGGCCAGGATGTGGAGCAGGCTGCCTGTGAGCTCCGCGGCCACGGGATGGGCCGCCAGATCCACTTCGCGGCGTCCGTGTGCGTCGCCCACCGTCAGCGTGGACGCGTCGAGCACAAACGAGCTGCGCGCAGGCTTCAGGGTGTGGCGCGCGAGCCTGGACGGCGGCGCAAAGTGCACGGTGCCCTCGTGCGTCAGGGGCTGAGTGAGCAGAGCGATGTGCTGCACCTCCCGGAAGTCCGCCGATAGCCCGGGCATCTGCGCGAACTTCGTGAGCAGCCCGTCAAGATCATCTTGCGCCTGGGCAGTGTGGGGGATGACCAGGAGCAGCGCGACAATCACCGCTTCAACGACCCTGGAGTAGCGCATCGGGTGTCTGTGGGAGGAGGTTTCCCTCGGCATCGGTCGTCACCAGTGTCGTGTGCGCGCGCGCTGCTCGGCGGCCTTCAGTTACGTTGGTCACGTCGTACGCCACGACGATCCTGGGCGTCAGTTCCCGAAACCAGGCCTTCACCTGGACCCGGTCACCGTAGCGCAAAGGGTGTACATGGCGACACCTGGTTTCTGTCACCACCATGCGGCACCCGATGGCCAGCACATCCTCCACGTCCATCCCGTTTTTTCGCGCGAGCGCAGTACGGGCGATCTCCAAGTATTTGTAGTAGTGCCCGTGCCACACGATCCAGCCGGCGTCCACATCGTGGAATGGGACCTCAATCTCCACGGTCACAGACTCTCTCTGCTTCAATCGTCGCCCCCCAACGCCAGCTCGCCACGTCGCCACGCGCCGAGTAGCTCCGCGATGTCCAGGTCCTGTCTGCGATCCTCCTTGACCGGCGCCACGCGCAGACGCACCTCCGCATGGACCGCCATTGTCGCGGGACGCAGTGCATCCTCGCCCCGCAGGTCGACCGCCTGGCAGGCCGCCAGAAGATTCATGATGGCCACGGTCTCCGAGAGCTCCAGGACGCGCTGGGCATCACGGGCTGCGATGGTCCCCATGGAGACTTTGTCCTGGTTGTGACACTCGGTGCTCCGGCTGAACGACGCGGCGGGCATGGTCAACTTCAGCGCCTCCGCGGTCAGCGCCGACGTGGCGATGGAGACCGCCTTGAACCCATGCCCCACCGAGCCGCCGGGCCAGGCCAGACTCGGGGTCAACGCGTTGTTGTACGCCGGGTTGCACAGGTGCTGGACCTGCCTGTCGAGCAAATCCGCGATGCTCGCCACTGCAGCCTTCAGCGCGTCCATCGCGAAAGCGATGTGGCCGCCATAGAAATTCCCGCCGTGTAGAACGTCACCCGTCGCCGGGTCAAAGATGGGATTGTCGTTGACACTGTTGATCTCCGTCTCCACGAAGGTCTCCAGCATCGGCAGCGCGTCGACGAGGACGCCAATCACGTGGGGCGCGCAGCGCAGGGAGTACCGATCCTGGATGCGCGGGGCGGGCCGGTCGGGGCCACCAACAAGCGCATCCCGTATCCACCCGGCGGCGCGCGCCTGCCCAGGGTGGGGCTTGGCCTCAAAGATGCGCGCATCGAAATGGGAGGCGTTGCCGTCCAGTACGTCCACGACCATGGCGGAGACGGTTGCTGCGGCCCGCGCCAATTTGCGCGCGCGAGAGCAGGCCAGCGCCGCAAGTCCCGTCATCACGCTCGTCCCGTTCATCAGCGCCAGGCTCTCCTTGGGCAGCAGGGCCAGCGGCTCGATCCCCAGGGCGTCGAACACGCGGGCTGTGGTGGTGAGCTCGCCCTCATAGAGGACCTCGCGCGACCCGCTCAGCACCGCCGCAATGTAGGACAGCGGCGTCAGATCTCCGCTGGCCCCCACAGAGCCCTCGCAGGGGATGCGCGGAAGGATCTGTGAGTTGACCAGCTGACACAATCGCTCGACCACTACGGGCCGCACCGCCGAATGTCCGCGGGACAACGACACCGCCCGCACCACCATCACCGCCGTGGTCTCCTCCGGGGTCAGACAGGCGCCGGTGCCGCATCCGTGGAACCGGACCAGGTTGCGGGCCAGCTCCAGCCGGCTGTCCGCCGACTCGACATCGCGCACGCAATCATCACCAAACCCAGTCGTGACACCGTAGACCGCGCGGCCCTCTGCGAGCTGTCGCTGAAGCGCCTCGTGGGAGCAGCGACACACCTCGGCGGCGTCTGGATGCAGAGCGATGTGTTGCCGTCCGTGTGCTGCATCCACCACGTCGTCGATTCCCAAGGGCTCGACCCCGATCATCAACATTCATCACCCCAGAAGTCGTAGAAATTGAACCAGTTGTCTGGAGCCTGCCGGGCGTAGTGCTCCACCCGGCTGGCATAGCGTTGCGCGAGATCCTCGAGTGCCCGTGCCTTGGCTTTGCCTCGAGGCAGCACGATCTTGTCGGAAAACGGCTCACAGTACAGATCGTAGCGATCGCCACCACGATACAGCCCGAATGTCAGGTACACCGGGCACCCCAAAAGCGCCGCAAGGATGTAGGGCCCGGTCGGAAGTCGCGCCGGTGCGCCCATAAACTGGACCGTCGCGGTGCGCGGATTGAGGCCCACACGGTCGCCCAGGAGAGCGACGAACTCTCCGGCCTCGACCCGCTCCTTGGCCGCGAAGACCGCGTCCAGGCTGCCCGGACGGATCGCCAATACGCACGCGCCCCCCGCCGGGTCCAGCTGGCTGAGCACCTCATTGATCATCTTGGCATTGTCGACGTACGCTAGGATGTTGATCTTCATCGCCTCCTGCTCGCCCCCGATGCGCATCGCCTCAAAGCTACCCAGATGCGCTCCGAGCAGGACCGCTCCTCGTCTGGAGTCACGCAGCGCGCTCAGGTGCTCGTGGCCTGTGCGCGTCACCGTAAATCGGGCCAGCTGGCCGCGAACCAGGAACAGCCGGTCGAGCGTGACCTGACCAAAACGTAGCAAGTGGCGATACACCGTCCCAAAGCCGACCTTGCGCCCATGGACACGTTCCAGGAAAGCCGCTGAGGACCGCCTGGCGGACCTGAAGAAGACGGCGTAGTACGCGATGACCACGGTCAGAAACACCCGCGGGACGGCGCGCCCGAATACCGTCGCCAGCAGGACGAACCAGCGCATCCCCAGCGCAGTGCCTCGCTCCCGCGCGGTGAGCCACTGGACCGAAGTGTCCCCGTTCTGTGTCATCTGCGCAGCCGTCGTATGCGGCGTCCAGTAGCCACGCGCCACATCGCCTCGATTACCAGCCGGGTGTGCGCCCAGGAGATCAGCACATTGTCCTGAAAGGGCCGGAAGTGCGAGACGCCGCCCTGCGCCGCGCTCAGATACCGCACCGTGACAGGCTCGTTCACGACCGCGACCCCGGCCCACACCATGCGGACGGCAACCTCGATGTCAAAGTCCATGCGGTCGCCGCTGGCCCGCGCCGCCGGAAGCGCCGTGGCCACAGGATAGACGCGGAAACCGCACATGGGGTCCGTGATGGCGAGCCCGCCCGTCTCGATCCACGTCCACACGCGTGTGATCTGACGAGCGCAACGCCGGAGAAGTGGCGCGGAGGCGTCAAATTGTGGGGCGCCCAGAACGAGGGCGTCCGGGTCCCGGCGCGCCGCGTCTACGAAGTCGACAAGCCGCGTCAGGTCGTGCTGGTGGTCGGCGTCCACCTGCAACGCGTGGGAGAATCCGCGGGTCTCCGCCAGCGAGAGGCCGTCCTTGACCGCCGCCCCCTTTCCGCCGTTCTCGGACCTGGTATGAACCGACACGCCAGCCAGCGCGCCAATGGACTCCAGCGCAGCCCGAGCCTGCTCCGATCCCGCGTCATCCACGACGAAGACCTCGTCGACCACAGCACGCAAGGCGCGGACGACGGCTCCAATCGTGCGGGGGTTGTTGTAGGTCGGCACGACGCCGCACACGCGGAAGTCGTCGGTCATGGGAACTCCCCAAAAACAAGAGTGCCGGAACTGCAGACTTCCTCTCCCATGAGCAGCCGGAACGCCACCTGATTTGGGCGCGCGATCTCCAGGCTCAGGACCAGTCGGTCGTCCGGGCCGATGGGTCGTTTGAATTTGAGCCGGTGGACCTCGTGAAGAGGGCCAAACTCGGGCCACGCGTCACGGATCTGCCGCGCGACGATTCTTTGTAATTGCACTACGCCGGGCAGGATCGGGAAGCCCTCGAAATGTCCCCTGAAGTACAGCAGATTTGCCGGCACGTGCACGTCGTACCAGCGGCAGTCGCCCTCCGAAGGCAGGGGGGTGATCGGAATCTGTGTCGTGTCCTCAAGGTCCGCCCGCCGCACCTTGCCAAGCTCGGTACGGGGCAGTTCGTCCACGACGTGGATCCTCGGAATCACGCTGCGTTGGAGGTGCTGCCCGAGGTAGCCGCGCAAGTCCCCGAGACCATCTCGCACCACGACGAACGCGGACAGAGACGCCGTACGCAAGGGCGAACCCGCCTCCGCAAACACGGCGGCGTCCACCACATCCGGGTGGGCTAGAAGCAGGTCCCGAACGTCGCCCACCGCGACACGGATGCCGCCAACCTTGACCACATCGTCGAGCCTGCCCAGGTGCTCAAACCCGTTGCCGTCGGCGCGCACCTTGTCCGCACACGAGTACGGACGAGGGCAATCCGGGGGCAGAAACGGCGAGTCGATGAGCAGAGTTCCGTCGTCGTCGACGTCCCACACTACACCGGGAAGCGGCAGGAACGGCTCACGCGGCGACGCGCGCCGGTAGGCAATCCCCCCTGTCTCCGTGGACCCGAGCACCTCGGTGACCTGCATGTGGTGACGCGAGTCCAGTTCCCGCGCCACAGTGGGCGGCAGCGGCGCGCCCGAGGAGAAAACGTGGCACCGGGGAGCAGTGAGGTCGGACAGCACGCAAAGCGCCTGTAGATGCGCTGGCACGGTGACAAGAACATCCGCCTCCTCCAGCTGTGCCGCCACCGCGTTGGGATGGAACGGCGCGACCCTGACGAACGACCCTCCCGAGCCAAGGGGAACAAGCACCGTGAACAGCAGGCCGTAGATGTGTCTAGGCGCGACGGTACCCAGGACGCGGGTGCCTGGTTGGATGCCGAACGTATCCCGGATGACCGCTGCCTCGCCCAGGAGTTGGCCAGCCGTTTTGGTCATCGGGCGGGCGTCACCGCCAGTGCCGGAGGTGTACAACACGACCAACGTCCGCTCTGGCGGGTGACTGCGAAAACTCTTGAGGGTCGGTGTGCTCAGAGCGGACGAGCGCCAGGGAGTGGTCAGGACAAGGGCGGACTCAGAGTGGGCTACGCTGCGGACGCCCTCGGGCGCGTCGGTCGGCGCCAGGACCACGCGCCACCCCAGCTCCCACGCGGCCAGCATCTGGACCGCGAACTCATACCGGTCGCTCTCGGAGACGAGCAACGCTGCAGCCTGGCCGCTGGCGCGAAGTACCCCCGCGCACCCAGCGACGTCCGCGAGAAGCTCCGACAAAGTGGTGGTGCCCTGCGCCCCGCGCGCTACGACGCAACCGGGTCCACGAAAGCGGTCGACCGCCTGTAGCGAGCCCGCCTCAGCCATGCCCCTCGCCGATGATTCTGCGCAACGCGCGGTCGTGCAGGCCAGTGCCGAACTCCCGGAAGCGGACCTTCCGCACAATGTACTCCCCTGTGAACATGCACCCCATCAGAGCATAGGCGATGATCCCGGTGTACAGGGCCCACCACGAGACTGGCGCCCACAGTGCCAGGCCCGCTGCGATGGTGCCGTTGACGACGAAGAAGACGCACCACACGAGCGTGACCTTGCGGCAGTACGGCAGGTGCGCGTCGGGAAGGTCTGGGTGCTGCAGACGCGCAAAACGCTCGACCATCGACACCGGCTGGCGCAACGTGACGCCAAAGCCAACGAGCAGCGCTGCGTTGATCAGTACCGGCATGAGGAGCACGTAGACTGGGTCGTTGAGAACGACGCCGAGCACGATGAGTCCCACCACCGCCAGCGGCAGTCGCGCCACTGCCCAGAGTTCCGCCCGTCTGCGCCCCCGGGCGCGCATCACGAACGCACCGATGACGACGCCGACGAGCAGGAGGCCGCCGCCGCGCAGGCTCCAATGCGTGAGCGCAAGGTACACCAACGCCGGGTAGAGCAGGACCAGAGTCGTGTTGATAACGGCCGTTACGACCTTGAGGGTGGTGTCAGACCGGGACATCCGCCGGTTGGGTCATCAGGGACTCCACCAGGTCGACGACATCTCGAACACGACGCACTTCCATGAGACTCTTCTCAGGAACACGCGTCCCGGTGAACTCCTGCAGCTTCACCGCCATGTCCAGCGCGTCGATGCTGTCGAGGTCGAGGTCCTCAAACAGGTGGACATCCAAGGTGATCTCTCCCGGGTCGATCTCGAACATCTCTGAAAGCGTATCCCGAATCTTCACGAAGATCTGCTCGCGCGGACCCAGAACCACAGCCTCGCGGCGCGCGTCTACGTAGGCGGCAAGTGACCGCAGTGATGTGAAAATCGCTCGGTTATCGTCGTCGCCCGCCGTGAACTCCACACCGTAGGCGCGCTTGATGACCATGGCGATCTCAAGCGCGTCGATGGAGTCCAGATCCAGCTCCTCGAAGAGGTGGCCTTCCGGGGGGTGCGAATCCAGGTCGACGTCAGGCAACAACAGAGCCTCCACGATGAGACTCAGCAGCTCTCTTTCAAATGCGTTCATTGGACCAAAGGCTACGACCCATGGCTGGACTTGAGGCGTCCTTCATAGGTGCGTCGCAGACCCCGCATCAAAGCGCGATCGCCAGCCTTCTGATCCGCCAACCTGACCGGATCCATGGACTCAATCGCGTAGTGGACAACGTTAAGCGGAAAACTATACCACCCCCTACCCTTAGTCAACACGGGTGGATCGCACCGAATGAACAGTGGCTGAAGCGGCACTCCGGCCGCCCGCGCAATGCGCATCGCACCCCTTTTGAAAGGCAATAACTCACCTGGCGAGCTGCGGGTCCCCTCGGGAAAAATCAGCACAGGACAGCCACTCATGACACTGGCGCAGGTGCGCTCCACGACCTCGATTCCACCTGCCGCCGTGCCGTCACCGCCATCGAGGAAGCCGCAACAACGAAACAGGAGTCCCAGGAGCGGATTGTGGTATCGCTTGCCTTTGACCAGCACCGTGGCGTCCGGGTAGGCAGCGAGCAGCGCGATGACGTCCACGAGGGTCGGATGGTTGGCCACGAGGACAAAGCAGGGCGCCGGACGGGGCGGGTCGAAGGACCGGGGGTTGTAGTCGAAAAACCCCATCCATCGCATGTAGTCGAAGAACCACCGAAACGTCGTGGACACCCAGCGCCGGCAGCGGCGGGCGCGCACTTCTGACGGGCCAGGGCCGAGCAGCCATACGAGGGGAAGCACCGACCACCCGAGGACGCCCCCGCCGCAGTAGAACACCACGAACGCCGCCCCGACCAGACCGCTGCGGACCCAGCGATGGACTGTCTTCCACACGACGCGGCATTGTGGGCGAGACGGCTGCGGCCCACAAGAGCGTCAGCGGAATCCACATCCTTGGAATCGGCTCGAAAGATGAACGGGCCGGCGCCAAAGGAGCCAGCCCATTGCCTGCTCGCCCAGTATCCCTTCGGTGCCGACCCCTGCCTGGGTACCCCGGTACGCCCGTCAGGCGTTGGGAGCGGGCCGACCGACTTCCGCTTCGGACTGGTCCACAGCCGCCGCGAGTACGCGCAAGAGCGCCTCGTCTTCGAACGCGTCGGCCAGGACGCGCACGCGCGTCGCGAAGGGGCTGGGCTGCTCGCGTTCCAGCTGGCGACACAGCGCGGCGATGGCGTCGAGATTGCCCACTCTGGCCAGGGTGGACATGCGCGCCAATGTGTCGCCGGACGGCAATCGCTGGGCGTGGACCTCGTCGGACACGGCGTCGGACGCCGCACCGATGGTCGGGCCTTCATGCCCCGTTGCTGAAGCTGACCTTGTGGGCAGCGTCCCCGGCGGCGCCGCGGACAACGGCAGCGTGAAGAAGAACGTCGAGCCCGCCCCGTACTCGCTGCGCAGCTGCAGGTCCCCGCCCATCAGATCCACAAGCCGCTGCGAGATCGCCAGCCCCAGGCCGACGCCGTCGGCCTCACGCTTGCCGGCCTCCGCTTGCTGGAAGGACTCGAAGATGGTGTCCCTCGTGGATGGCTCGACCCCGGGTCCGGTGTCCTCCACCTCAAACAGGATACCTTCCGGGCCCTGTGAGACGAGCAGCACAACGTGTCCCGTCCCGGTGAATTTGACGGCGTTGCCCACGAGGTTGAGCAGCACCTGCCGCAGGCGTTTTCCGTCCGCCCAGACCCACTCGGGAGCGGCCGGGTCGAGTCTGAGTCCGAGTGTCAGGCCCTTGGATGACGCTCGCCGGCGCAGAAGGTTCACCACGGAATCGAGCAGGGATTTGAGGTGGACCTCCGTAGGGTCGAGTTCCAGCCTGTCCGCCTCGACCCGTGCCAGATCCAGCAGGTCATCCACGACTGCACTGAGGTGCTGGCTGCTGTCTTCAATGATCCCCAGTCCCTGCGCGGTTTCTGCATCGATGCCTGCGCGGCGCAGAAGCGCTTGCGCGTAGCCTAGAATCGCATTGAGCGGTGTGCGGATCTCGTGACTCACCGTGGCCAGAAACGCGGTCTTTGCTCTGCTCGCGGCCTCGGCCGAGGCCCGCGCCGCAACCTCCAGCGTCACCTTGCGCTCCTCCTCCAGGGAGTGCGCCAGCACCTTGTGCCCAAACTCGGCGACAAAGCCCACCATGACGCCGATCGCCACCATCATCAGGCCGCGGGCGACGACCGAATGCCAGGTCCCCAGGTGCTGGATCAACCAACCATGGTCCCCGATCGCTGCGAAGGAGGGCTGTGCGAGGTAGAACACCAACAGCTGCTGCGCCCCCGCCCAGACGCCCATCACCATGGGCAGCCGCCGCTCCAGCGTGATGCCGCTGAGCACAGTCGCGAGAATCCAGAGCAGCGCCGGCGGTCCCACGAGGATCGAGGCCGCCCCCCACGGGAAGACGGCCTGCGTCCCCAGCGCCAGCACGGTGGGCCACGTCGAGAAGAAGAAGACGTAGCCGTACATCAGGCGCCGGTTCAGACGCCCCTGGCGCGCCAGGTACCACATGGAAGCTGTAACGGGGACCATCAGCGACATGGCCGCGGGCTCCCTCGCCCACGGATTGACGCCGTCACCGTCGGCTCCGACAAACCATGCGGCCAGGACGAGGAGCTGCATTGCCAGGCCCAGCATGGCAACGCGGTGCATGGTCCAGTTGAGGCGACGGTACACCAGCTCGTCGAGCGTCCGAGTTCCGGACGCGGGGGCCCGTGACGGCGTCAACGCGCCCATGGCCGCCTCCGGTCAAGCGAACGAGGGCAGCTGCGGGCCGAGACTGGGCACACTGTGGCGCGTGGGTTTGGTGTCATCGTGCGAACTCACTCTGGACGTCGCCCAAAGGTACCGACAGCGCACGGGTCTGGTCTTTCGTCCGCGTGACGAACGCGGGTCGAATCTTGTCCAACGCGGCCCCTCGGCTCACTCGCCGTGACCGAGCGCCAGCTTGATGATCGAGCTCAGATGATCGACGCCGAGCTTGTCCATGATGCGCTTGCGGTGCGTGCTGATCGTGGACACGGCCAGATCCAGTTCGAACCCGATCTCCTTGGTCGAGTACCCCTCCACGAGCAGGTCCACGATCTGCCGCTCTCGGTCGGACAGGCTGACAAATGGGTCGACGCGCGCTTTGGACACGGGCGCGATGCTGATCCCGAGGACGCCCAGGGCGATCTCCGTGTGGCCTCGTGCCGCCTGTTGTGCCTCTTCGTCTCCCGGCAAGAGATCGCGGACCTGCTCGAGGTGAGCGCGCAGCAACTCAGAGCGCAGCTCGTGGGGCGGCGCGTCGGTCAGGCGCGCGGTCCACTCCGACGTGAGTTCGCGAATGCGGCTGGCCTGCGTCCGAACCACCTTCTCAAGGTGATCCCCTCGCTGTCGAAGCTCCTCGGCGGCGGCCGGCCGCACGCTGACCCGCTCCTCGAGCATCTCCGCGTACTCACCGAGCTGCCGTTGCAGGTCGGCAATCTTCAGGTGCGCACGCACGCGCGCAACCAGTTCGCGCTCCTCCACAGGCTTGCTGACAAAGTCGACGCCGCCGGCGTCAAACCCCGTAACCTTGTCCTTCACGTCGGTCAGGGCGGTCATGAAGATGACGGGGATGTCGCGTGTGACAGGGTTGGCCTTGAGCCGGCGGCAGGTCTCGAAGCCGTCGATTCCCGGCAGACCCA
>CALBXO010000842.1 GCA_937890335.1 uncultured Pseudomonadota bacterium
CGCGACAGATGCCCACAACATCCGCCAAGGGCCGTTCGACACCACCCACCTAGCGCTACGTCTGCTGCTGCTGTGCGCCTGCACCGACGCCGACCCGCACCGCGAGTGCAAGCAACACCAGGACTGCGCCGACGGCGAGGTCTGCCAATTCGACGTGTGCGTTGACGAGGGCTCTGTTCAGGACAACGTCTGCCGAACGGGCTTCGCGTTTTGCGGCGGTGAGTGCGTGGACACGCAGAGCAGCCTGGAGACCTGCGGCGGGTGCGACGGCTGCCCCACCGTGGACCACGCCCAGGCGGTCAGCTGCGGCCAGGGGACGTGCCAGTACACCTGCTCAGACAACTACCGCGACCGCGACGACAACCCGGCCAACGGCTGTGATTGCCCGCCGGGGACGGACTGCAGCTGCATCGTCGAAGGCCCGGAGCTGTGCGACCTGCGCGACAACGACTGCGACGGCGTCGTCGACAACGTCCCACTCACCGACCCCACCGCTGAATGGCGCGCCCACTGCCCCGAGCTCCCCCACGCCTCCCCCAACACCTGCCAGGCCGGCTTCTGCACCTACACGTGCGACGACGGCTACGCCGACCGCAACAACCCTGCGGACGGCTGCGAGTGCGAGGTCACCCCGGAGGTCTGCGACGGCGCTGACAACGACTGCAACGGAATCATCGACGACGGCCCCCAAACCGACCTCTGCCCCGCGCTCGAGGGCGCAACCCCCACCTGCTTCGGCACTGAATGCGTCTACACCTGTGCCGAGGGGCGCGCCGACGTAGACGGCGACCTGGCCACGGGCACCGACGGCACGGGCTGCGAGTGCCAGGTGTCCGGGCCCGAGATTTGCGACGGCGAGGACAATGACTGTGACGGCCTCACCGACGCGGCCGACCCCGACCTGACGACGTCCCGGTGCGACAACCAGCACGGGGTCTGCTCGGGGGCAACGCGGTCGTGTGCAAACGGCCGAGAGACTCCATGTCAGGGCGAGGAGTACGCAGCGCGAGCGGCGAGCGAGGGTCTGCACTATCAGATCTACGATGGGTCCTGCGATCGACAGGACAACGACTGCAACGGACAGACGGACGAGAACTGCTGCCAGGATGACGACGACGCCAATGTGATCCTCTGGCCGGACCACCCTGACGAGGATGTGTTCTGGCGCGGTGTGGCCGTGGCCGACTCAGACGATGGACTGCACTCCCTGGTCGCCGGCGTGTCCAGCGTCGCCACCTCAGTGACGGTCCTCGACTTCCGAGACGGCACCCTCGTCTCCCCCGGCGACTCCGCGGGTGGGGAGCGGCTGGGAGCCGCATTCGCCAACGACGCGTTCTGGCTGCTGACCGCCTCCGAACCCGGCGCTCGACTTCAACAGATCAGCGTGCGGGGCGAGCGCCTGGGTGATTCCGAGGTCACGCTCGAAACAGCGCCCCGCTCCTGGTTCGTGCGGCTCTGCCTCCAGCCAACGCCCGACGGGTTGGTCACAGTGTACTCGTCGGGAGACACGGTCCACGGTGTGCTGCTGGGACCAACGGGCGAAGTCTTGGCGTCTGACTCGATGCCGCTGTCCGACGCACACGTCGTCGACTGCGTTCCTCAAAGTGGCCGCCTGTTCGCCGTTGTACAGACCACGGACGCGGATCGCGTGGTCTCCCTCTCTCACGGAGAACAAACCCTGCGGTTTGGGCCTCAGACCACGATGCCCACACGGGACACCCCCGTCACCATCGGTAACTTTGGACGATACGACCAACTTGAGATCGCCCCACACACTGGGCTGGCCGCACGCGACGACACCCTCATGCTCCTGCGTCGGCTGAGCGATGCCCAACCTACGCAGGTGGTCTTCCTCGACGCGTCGCTGGACACCCTTGGGTCTCAAACTGTGGCCGTCGGAGATTCTGCTGGCGGAATCAGCCAGGTCATGCCCGTTGGGCCGGACGATTTCCTGGTCGGTAACCACTACGGCGACCGTGCGCTGCTGGATGCGCTGTTCCCAGTTCCAGTGGGAGCCGCCAGCCTGGTCAATCTCTCGCGTGGCTTCACACGCAAGTTCGGGCTGGGTAGGCAAAGCCTCCTCGACTGCGGCGTAACTTTCAGCCTGCCCGACGCCCCAGCTGCCGGCGCCGTGGCCTGCCACGTGTCAAACCGAGAGTTCGAATCGCAGTGCGCCGAGACCGAATAGGCCGGCCTGGCCGAGCCATTGGGTCTCGTTCGGGCCCAGCGTTGCCGTTGTAGTCTGGCACTCAGGCCCGACGTCCTACCGGACTCGGATCGCGGGCGCGCGGCGCAGGCTGAGAAGGAAAACCCGCAGTGACGCCTTTCGACCTTCCGACAGCTCGGAGAAGGCCTGTGCCGGCCCGGCGGCCTCACTTCCTTCGCCCGCATGCGCGGCGATTGCCTCGTCAAAGTTCGCCGCTCTCCCGTCGTGGAGATAGGGTCGCGTGTTTGCCACGCCCCACAGCCTGCGCGTCAGGTAGGTGTCAGCTTCCACCCCATTGTCCGCATGCACCCCCGCAAGATGCTCGCCCATCCTGTGCCGCTTGAAGTCGGAGAAGGCCGGGACCATCCAGAGTCCATCCTCGCCGCGGGCCGGGCGCGGTCGCGCTGAACCCTCGCTCAGATCGACCTCGTAGGGGATGCCGCTGAGTGCGGGAGTCGTGCGGTACACTGGATCAGACACAGCCATCAGCGGCTTGTGGCAGCCCGAGCAGCCGATGTCCTGGAAGACGTTCGCGCCCTCCAGCCACCGGACCGTGAACTCCTGGCTGTCGACCACCTCAAGTTCAGAGGTGAATACACCAGGGATGAATCCACCCTGGGTGGGAACGTGAACGCCCGGGGTATCGAGCGTTGCCAGGAACAGCACGAGGGCGGTCAACTGTCCCTCGGTGAACTCTCGAACCACCCCGTCGTTGTCCGGGTCATCCGAGTTTGGCCCCTCCCCAAGTTGGGCACCGTCTCCCTCGAGTGCTCCCGCCACCAACTCTTCGGACTGCAGGTTCAAGTGGAAATGCAGGCTTGAGGCCGCAAAGTCGCGCAGTGTGGGGCTCGTGCCGCGCCAACCAAAGGGTTTGATGACGAGGTCCTGGTCCACACCCTCGACTCCGGACAGGTCGACGGTCACTTCATCGGCCTCAAACGCCGCGGTCGCGATACCAAATGGCACCCCCTTGGCCTCCAGGTTCACAATCACATTGCGGCGCTCTGCCCTGGACGTGGCTATCGCGCCATCGACTTGAGTGCGCAGTTCGACCGTCATTTCGCGGGCGATAATCTCGGTCCAACCCGCACCCCAGAGGCTTGGCGGGTTGCGCTGATCGTGGCTGTCTACGTCGTCCCCATCGCCGAACAGGAACGCGTTGTCGGCCCGATCGCCGGCGCCGGCGAATCCTCCCTTCCAGTGGCAGTTGAAGCAGCCGGTCGCGTCGGGGCCCCCGAACCTGCCCTGTTGGAACCTCCGCATGTTGGGAGGCGGACGGTCTCCGGCCATCGTTCCGTCCACGGATTCCAGCCCGTTGCCGAAGCCCTCGGCCAGCGAGAAACTCCGGAGGAACAGGGCGCGGCCGAGGTCAATCAGTTGCGCTTCGCTCACACAGCCGCTGTCGATGACCTCCTGTTCCATGCGATAGGAGGCCAGCACGCCCTCGGGGCGATACGCCTCCCAAAGCCGCTCCTGCTCCCGAGCTGCCCGGTAGTCGAGCCACGCATCCGCCCGGCCTTGGGTGACCTCCGAGTCCGAAACACCGCCGAGTCCGGGGGGCAATGAAAGTTCGGGACAGTCAGGGGAGTTTGGAACACCCACATCGACGGTTCCCGGTTCCCCTGGCGGGCCTGTTTCTCCTCGGGGGCCACGAGGCCCGACGGCGCCGTTTTCCCCGGTGGGGCCCTGAATCGTCGGCCCCGCAGGACCAGGTACACCTGGACGTCCCTCGACGCCGTCAGCTCCGGCTGGACCGTCGCATCCTCCAAGAAGCAGCAGGATCAGCAAGAACCGCATGGCTACTCCACAAGCAGGACAGGATCGCGGGTCAGCGACATCAGGAACGTCCGCAGTGATGCCCGGTCCTCACTTCCAAGCGCGAGATACGCGTCACGAGAGGCTGCGCCCTCCCCGCCATGCGCGACAATCGCCTCGTGAACGGTTGGCGCGCGGCCATCGTGTAGATACGGAGCGGTGTCGGCCAATCCCCATAGAGAGCGGGTCAGCCAAACGCTTCCGGGAACCGAGCCCGATCGGTCCGGAAGCGCCTCGGGGACCAGTTCGGCCAGCTCCTCGCCCATGTCGTGACGGCGCAGATCGGTGAATGGGAACACCGGCACGGTGTGCGGAATGGTCCCCTCTTCGTTGGGACTGTTGTCCAGGAGTCTTGGGATTGGATCCTGACCCACCTCAAGAAGGTCCAGGGTCACCGACAGACCTGAGGCTCCCACAGCATCAATCTGCGTGACGTAGCTGTCGATTCGCAGGACGCGCGTGTGGCACGTCCCGCATTGAACATCATCGAAAACCCGACTGCCGCGTGCCCAGGCCAACGCAAGTTCAGCGTCGGCAGGAGGGCGGATGGTCGGCGTGCCGAGCATGCTGAGGTAACTCGCGCCCAACACTGCCTGACCGTACGACACTTCAGATTCAACGCCGTCATCGTCACGATCAAACCGACTTTGGCCAGAGCCCAGATACTCCTCGGCGAGACCGTCGTCGTAGAGGTCTACCCGGCCTTCTGATTGAAGACCGTGGTGCACCTGGAGCGCCTCGTCCACCAACTGGCTAAGCGTTCTGTGACGGCCCTTGTGGCCAAACGGCCGAACCTTGAGGTCCCGCCCGATTCCGCGAACGCCAGACAGATCCGCAGTCCCGTCGGGCAACCCAACGACGATGCCGAAGGACACCCCCTGCACGACGAGCTCGCGTTCATACGGCTCACCGAGTTGAACCGCGAACGCAGCGGTGTCATCCCGGAGGAAGGCCAACCGATCTTCAAACTGCCGTGCGAGTATCGAAATGTAGCCGAGGCCCATTACGTGCGGGGCGTCCCGCACTGTCGCCGAGCTCAGGTATCGACCGTCTCCGCGGAAGAGACCAGCCTGGGTGGCCGCACCGGCGCCGTCCGGCCCACCAGCGAAGTGGCAGGCCCGGCAAGACGAGGAGTCTGCGCCGCCGCGCTCACCCGTGTGGATTCGCTGCACTACCGCGGATTGGCCCGGGAGGGGTGGTGCGCCCTGGCCAAACCCAGTGACGCGATTGTGTTCGGCCTCAAAGGCCTCGTCCCCGATGTTGAAGATGTCGTCGAACTGCCCATTGTCGGACAGGACGCTCACGTAGCGCTCACCGACCAGGGTCTCCGCCGCTTCGCCCGGGTCCGTGGCGAAAATGTAGTGTTCCGCCGCCGACTTTTCGTAGAGCGCAATGGCGTCTTCGAGGTCTTCGTCGGAAGCACCCAACGCCGCGGCTCGCGAGGTCGAAATCCCAGGTTGGGAGTGCTCGAACTCGCACGCCAATGCAAGAGACGCAAGCCCGGCGACCAGAGCCAGTGAGGCCAGACGTGTCATCCGGAGCCCAGGTGGCTGGTGTTTTCGCGGACCGAGCCAGGGCGAGACAAACGGTGCCGAATTTCGTGCGGTCGCAGGCCGGCGATGCCGCAACATCGTTCGCCGAAGGGCGCGCGTTAGGCGGTATTGTTTGGCCGGCCTTGCGACGGGAGCGAAAAACACCATGCACCTAGCGGCAGCACAGGACCCTGGCAGCCGTCCCGCACGACTTGCCATGCTGGAGGGTGTAGTAGTGCCCGGTCTGGCCGCCATCAACGGCAGTATCGAAGAAGATGATCTGGTGGGTTCCGCGTCCGATGTGCGCCGTCGGGTAGAGCATGTTCCAGCAAGTGTTGCGGACGGAGTTCGCGGCGTCGAAACCTGAGAACATGCTTCCCCCGATGCTCCAGGTGGCCTGTCCGCCCACCGCGGCCTTGGTCGCGTTGTCGAAGTTCTGAGACGCCAGCGCGCGCTGCGTCTCCACCTCGGTGCACATGTGCGCAGTCGGCTCGTTGCCGAACGTGTTACGGCACAGCTGGTCGGCACCGCGCAGACCGGTCTGACCATTCACGTTGATACCGCTTCTCGTTGCTGCGGTGACGCCGAGAATGTAACCGGTAACGCCCACGCCACCGCCGTTGACCTCAAGCTGCTCGACCGTGTTGGTCAGGTTGGTGATGTTGTTCGTGTTGTTGGTGACCTGCGTCTGCAGGTTGTCGATCTGGTTCTGGAGGTTGGCGATGGCGGCGGCCAGCTCGGCGTCGGTGACGTAGCCGTTGAGGATCTGGGTCAGCTCGGTGTTGGTGACGTAGTCGGTGAGGTCGACTTCGACGTTGTCGATGGCCTCGTCGAGCTGGTTCTGGGTGATGTAGTTCTGGTTCTCCAGGTAGGTGATGGTGACGTAGTTGTCGAGGTCACCCTGCTGGACGAGGTTGGCGATGGCCTGATCCAGCTGCGTCTGCGTGACGAAGTTGGCGATGGCAGCGTCCAGGTCGGCCTGGGTGATGAAGTTCGCGATGGCGTTGTTGAGCTCCGTCGTGGTGACGTAGCCCTCGAGCGCGGCGTCCAGGTCGGACTGGGTGATGAAGTTCGCGATGTCGGTCTGGGTGGCGTAGTAGTCGGGGCCGTAGCCGCCGAGCTGCTGGGAGTCGCCGGCCAGGATGGCGTAGGGCACCGAGCCGATTTTCTGGGTCGGGCTCGCCTCGCCGTCCTCGTTGACCTCGACGGTCAGGTAGTTGTTCTCGCCGTCCTCGAAGTACTCCGTGACGCCGTCCTCACCCATGCCGAGGTAGACGTAGAAAGTGCCGTTGGAGACCTCGACGTTGTCGTGGGTCTCGGTCCAGACGGCTTGCGCGTCGTCGGCGTTGGCGTAGAGGCGGAAGGTGAGGCTGACGGTGTTGTTGACGGGGTTACCGTTGCCGAGCGTCAGGTAGCCCTGGTAGGGGACCACATTGGGGACGGCTACGTCCTGGGCGAAGGCTGGGGCGGTGAAGCAAAGCGCGGCGGCTACTCCGAGTGCCGCGGCGACCTTCATGTTGAATCGGGTGTTCATTTTGTATCTGTCCTCGTAAGTCGATGAAGTTGTTGGAGGCAGGCCAACCGGCCTGCCCGACCGGGTTTTAGGGCTGCACGCCGATGCTGAGGGGGGTGATGATGTATCCAGGGCTGGTCATCTTGCAGACAGCGTCGCTGCCGCTGATGGTGCCCTGGATCCGGTACCCCGGTGAACTCATGTACGCCCCCGTCGTGATCGGGTTCATCCCCTCGAGGTTGAACTCCATCAGCTCCGGGTCGCAGGCGTCTCCCAATCCGTCTTCGTTGTAGTCGGCCTGGTTGAGGTTGGGCACCTGGACACAGTTGTCACAGGCGTCTCCTCGACCATCAAAGTCCGCGTCGCTCTGGTCCACGTTGGCCACATCGAGGCACGTGTCGCAGAGGTCTCCGGCCCCATCTCCATCTCCATCGGCCTGGCCGCTGTTCTGGTTGTCAGGACAGTTGTCGCAGGCGTCGCCGATGCCATCGAAGTCAAAGTCGTCCTGGTCCGGGTCGGCGTTCTCGGGGCAGATGTCGCACGCGTTGCCGAGACCGTCGGCGTCCGCATCGAGCTGGTCCGTGTTCGCCTCGCCCAGGCAGTTGTCGCAGGCGTCACCGATCTGGTCGATGTCGTCGTCGAGCTGGTCCACGTTGATGACGTTGACGCAGTTGTCGCAGGCGTTACCGAGCTCGTCGCCATCGGCGTCGACCTGGTCCTGGTTGGAAACCTCCGGGCAGTTGTCACAGACGTTGCCGACCACGTCGCCGTCGCTGTCCGCCTGGTCTGGGTTCGGGATGTTCGGACAGTTGTCCTGCACATCCGGAATTCCGTCGTCGTCACCGTCGGGCAGCTCCAAGCAGCCGTTGTCGGGGACGCATTGGGAGACCGTCACGTCGATGGCGTCGTCGAAGTCCTGGCAGGTGAAGCCGCTGGGGCACACGTCCGGGTTCGTCGAGCAGTCCATGAGGCAGTAGCGCTGCACACCGTCGCCGACGGTGAGGCAGAGGTCGGGGGCGCCCCCGCACTGCGCGCTGCGATCACACTCGGAGCACAGCGGAAGGCCACCCGCGCCGCAGTCGTCGGCGCAGTTCTGGGCGTTCTCGCCGTCCTCGCAGATGTTGTTGCCGCAGTCCGTCTGGGCGGCGCAGTCGGCACAGGTAGTGGCGTCCTCGCAGCCCGTGCTGCAGATGCCGTCACCACAAACTGCGTCGTCGCACCCGCCGTCGCAGTCGATCAGGCAGATGCCCTCCTCGGCTGCATCGCAGATGCCGTCGCCGCAGCTGGGCGTCCCGTTGTTGCCACCGGTGTCGCCACCGCTGCCGTCCTCCGGACACCCGGCGAACAACAGCGCCGCGCAGGCCAGACCGAGGAAGAGGCCGAGCTTCCGCCTCGGCTTCCTCGCTTCTGGCGACGGGCAACCGTCACGCTGGCGTGTCTCGAATCCTGAACTCATGTGTTCCTCCTCGACGAGTGTCTCGAAAGCGTCGTTTTGTGTGTGCTGATATTGCATCGCGAGCGTAGTGGAAAACGCCATCGCGTTACAAGTGAACCGACAGCGTCGCCGTCGGGCACGCGCAATCAGACTCCTTACTGGTTGTGGCACTTCCGCCACAGTCCACCAGCAATTCGTGCGCCACAATTGATGGACGTCGACAGCAACGACGCCGGAGCCACGCAGGCGCCTTGATCGTGCCAAGACGACGCACCCCACGGGGTCAGATGACCCCAGGACAACGGTACCTTGGCTTGATCAGGTGGGGGATCGGGGGCGAGGAACGGTTCACCGGGATGCCCGGTTGGGTTGATCGGATGATCGGCGAGACAAATTGTTCGAGGCCGAGGAG
>CALBXO010000843.1 GCA_937890335.1 uncultured Pseudomonadota bacterium
GTCCGCGTCCTCCGCGGCGTCATCGCCGTCCGCGTCCTCCGCAGCGTCATCGAAGTCAGCCTCGGCGTCTCCGGCTTCCTCGCCACCGGCTTCCTCGTCACCAGCTTCCTCGTCACCGGCTTCCTCGTCACCAGCATCCTCGCCACCGGCATCCTCGCCACCGGCTTCCTCGGCTACGGCTTCCTCGTCACCGGCTTCCTCGTCACCCGCATCCTCGGCTACGGCTTCGTCGTCGACGGCTTCCTCGGCTACGGCTTCCTCGGCTACGGCTTCGTCGCCAACGGCTCCCTCGTCGGCGTCCTCACTGGCACCCTCCCCCGTGAAGTCCTCGCCCAGATTCCGGTCTGCGGCCTCGGCGCTCATCGCATCCGCGACAATCGCGTCAGCTTCGTCCACGACGAACTCCGACGCGTCCAGGAAGGCGTCCACAGAATGGGCAGCGGACTCCGGCGGCAACCGCGGCGGTTCGCTGGGACCCATGTCCGCCGGGACACGATCCACGCCACCGAGCATCCGACGCGCGTGGACGAAGTCATCGCTGAGCAGAAACAGAACGATCTCACGGACGTCTGCGCTGGTCTCCATTGCGACGGAGAGCTCCTCGATGCTCCGGACGCTTGGGCTGGCCAGGCGCTCTTCCTCGCGCAATACGCGTTTGAGAGCCACCAAGGGATCGCCGCTAAGGAAAAGTCCCACACGCTGTGCGCTGGCGCGCACCGTCCGGCGCCACTCGATGGCCGTCGGCCGGCGGTCCTGAAAATGGGCCTTGCACGCGCTGACCAGCCCCTGAAGCTCCTCCTCCGCGTCCCCTTCAAGGGCGTTTTCGAGCCGCTCGGCCCAGCTCTCGACTCGATCGACCAGCTGCTCGTCGCTGAGCAGCTCCGCGCCGAGCTTTTCTCCGCCCATGAAGAAGAGCGCCTCGTAGAGCGCCATGAAGTCCAACGCGGAGAGGGCCGCGGCGGCCGCGTAGTCCGGGCGACACAACTCCAGTGACCGGCCCAACACGAATCGCTGTTCTTTGTTGAACAGTCCGCGGGAGACGTCCTCGCCGATGACGACGGACGGCGGACGCGTCAGGACGACATGCACCCCCTCGGACTGGTCCGCCAGACACAACTCCACCGTGGGGAGACCTACAATCACGGCGACGTCCCGGAAGATATTGGCGACGTTCAGGTTGCGCCGATGCGAGATCACCTCCGCGTCCCCAAACCCGCGATCGTGGAGGCTCTGGTACACGGCGCCCGGCGCCCGCTGTACGGCGAAGGCCATGAGATCGCTCAGGGGGCTGCGCGCCAGCTCGGGCCGAATCCGATGCCAGTACGCGTCCGTGTTCAGCGCACCGCCGCGCAGCTCGGCCAGCTCCCCTCGGTAATCGCGAAGCTGGGCCTGCTCCTCCCGGTCCGTGCAGCGGCAGAAGTCCAGGAGCCGCAGCAGCTGGCGTGCCCCGCCATGACGATCCGTGCGCCTGTACAGACCCAACACGGATCGCAGACGCTGCTCGGTCACGTCACCCAACGCCAGGACAGTCCGGTGCGCGTCGAGCGCCGCTTCCAGATCCAGGAGCTCCTCGACTTCGTAGAGCTCGGCCAGCGCGTCGTGGACACGAATGTCTCGCGGAACCAGACGGGCCAGCTCAAGATAGACGTCGTGCGCCCGCGCTGCCGCGCCCAATTCGTCTTTGAGCAGTGCGCCCAGCCGTCGAAGGACCTCCACGCGCGCGCCAAGATCATCGCTGTCGAGCGCCGCGACGAACGCGTCATACCGAGTGGTCAGCGCCTCGAAGTCGCCGCGCTCGCCAAGGACGAGCCCAATCTTCATGAGCGGGTCCAGGCTCGCAGGGTCCACCGCGATGGCCTTCTCGTAGGCGTCCAGCGCGCCCTGCCCGTCTCCGGCGCCGCGGAAGAGAATGTCGCCGTATTGCAGAAGCCGATTCACATACGGTCGCAACGTGGTCCTGTCGGCTCCCTCGAGGTCGCCGAGGCTGTCCTCAAGCCGCTGCACAAGCCGCGCAGACAGTTCCCGCGCGTGGTCCCACCGTTCCAGCTGCATGTCGAGCTCGAGGACGCGCTCGGCTGCGACGGCATCCGAGGGGTCCGCCTCCCACGCGGACGAGTATGCGTTGGCCGCCGCCTCCGGGTTGCCCAGATGGTCCAGCTGGATGTCTCCGAGCTTGAGGAACACTGCCTTTCGCTCCGCCGCGTCGTCGACGAGCTCGCCGAGGTATTGCAACGGGAGGACGGCCCGCTCCCAATCCTTGAGCAGGCTCGCCTGCTCGAACGCGAGCACCGCCGCGGCCTCACGGAAGGGATCCAATTCCAACGACAAGAGCAGCGCCTCGAGAGCCCGCGCATGTTGTCGCTTCTCGGACAGGATGCTGCCCAACAAGAAATTCAGCTCGGCCCTGTCTGCCTCATCGATCGCGTCGCCGTGTGCCACGAGGACCTTGTTGATGCTCCCGCGGGCCACATCCAGATTGCCTGCGACAAACTGAAGGCGCCCGAGTCCCATCAGCGCGATGAGGTTGGTCGAGCGCGCCCGCCGCGCCTGCACATACCGCTCGAGCGCGGCCTCGGTGGAACCCAGGGCCTCGAGTGCGACGCCCAGCCGCACGGTATAGATGACGAAGCTGGGCTCGTCGTCGGCCTCGTAGCGGACACGGCGGTCTACAGGCAGGGGCTCGCCCTCCATCGCCATCCGCGTGAAACCCCCGTCGAGCAGAGCGGTGTAGACGGCGACCGCCCGGCCCCACTGCTCGCTGTGGTAGGCCACATCCGCGACGTCGCGCAGCGCGACCAGGAGGTCCCCGTCCAACTCCAGGGCCTGGTCAAAGGCATCCATGGCGAGCTCGGGCGACTGGCCCCGATCGCGATAGATGACGCCAATCTCCCACCAGAGCCGTGCCTTGTGGTCCGGGTTCGTGGCGCGCGCGACCTCAAGTTCAAGCAGTGAGATGTGACGTTCCCACTGGTCGCCATGCCCCAGGTAGCGAATGACCGCCTGGCGCGCATGCGCGTTGTCGGGATCAATGCGCAGCGCCTGCTCGTACGCATCGCAGGCGGCTGCTTCGTCGCGCCGGAATTTCTCCTCGATGTCTGCGATCCGGCACCACACGTCGGCCTGGATGTCGAGCGGCAGCGCGTCGCCCTCCTCGAGCGCGACGGCCCGGCGGTAGGCGTTCACGCTCTCATCCCACGCCTCAAGCCGGTGGTGAAGGCGACCGAGGTCCACGAGCGCCGGCCCGTCGTCCGGGTTCGCCGCAGTGAGCTCCTCGAGCACGGCGGCGGCGCGATCCGGATGGTAGAGACGCTCCTCGAAGACCTCCGCGACGCGGCCGAGCAACATCGCCGCCGTCTCCGGGTTGGCCGCGAGATCGATGCGCTTTCGCAGGGTGTCGATGTGGTCCTGCCAGCGCTCGAGTTGCGCGTAGAGGTCTGCGAGGCGCTCGAGGCTCTCCACGTCGTCGGGGTAACGATCGAGCAGCTCGGAGAGCACCTTCACCGCCCGCCGCGGGTTCTTGAATGACTCTTCGCTGAGCTTGGTCATCGCCCGCAGCAGTCTCACCTGCTCCGAGCGCAGATCGCCGGTCTTCGGCGCGCCGCCCGTCTCATCACGAAGGCGCTCCGGAATCGCGTCCGAGTCCACCTCGCTCACCGCCTCGATCAAGCCGTCGAGATCGGACACCCGTTGCTCGTACTGGCTGAACACGGCCTCGAGCTTTCCCGCCTGCCGCAGGACATCGTCGAGCCGGTCGAAGTAGTCCTGACGCACGGGTCGAAGCCCGAGCAGCCGGATGAGCGCCTCCGCGGCCCTGGTGGGCCTCCGCGACCGGATGTGCACGCCTGTGAGGCGGTCGAGCGTCGTGACGAGCAGCTCCTCGTCCTCGTCTTCGACAATTTCAATGAGCTGTTCCAGACACCGCGCGACGTGGTCGTACTCCTCGAGACGGTCGTAGAGATCCGCCAGCCGCTCCAACAGGCGCGTGTCCCGCGGCTGGAGCCGCAGCCCGCGCCGGTAGAACTCCACGGCGCGCTCCGGGTCGTCGCTGCGCTCGAGCAGCTCCGCCACAGCGATGTACGCGTCGAAGCGCTTGGACCGATCCACGGTCCGTTCGGCCCGCTGCGTATGCAGCGCCACCAGCGATTCGAGATCGTTCTGCTCGCGGTAGATGACCTCCAGGTCCGCCCATGCGTCGGCGCAGTCAGCGTCGACCTCGAGGGCGCGCCGGAGAATCTTCGCCGCAAGCTCGGCAAAACCCAGCTTCTGATGCAGCAGCCGCGCGGCCCGCAGGTAGAACGCCACAGCAGTCTGGGCGCGGCCGTGTTCGGCCGCCACCTGGTAGGCGTGGGCCACCTCCCCGAGCCGACCTGAGCGCTCGCCGACGCGTTCGAGCTCCAGCAGCAACTCTTCCCGGCCCGGCACCAGCACAAAGGCCCGGAGCAGAGCGTCCAGCGCTGCGTCGTGTTCCTCGGCCTGCTCCTCGAGGCTCGCGATCCGGCAAAGGTACCCGGCGCGCTCACCGGCGACGTCCTCCGCGGACGCCTCGGCGATCGCCTTCTCGTAGAGCTTGAGCATGAGGTCCTTGACCTCGCCCCGCTCCTGCGCGAGCGCGCGCAGCTTGGTCTCGACGACCTCGTGGTGCGGATCGATTTGAAACGCCAGGACATACTGCTCAAGTGCACGTTCTGGCTGGTCCAGGTGCTCGTCGATCAGCGTCGCGGTCTCGATCAGGCATTCTACGCGGTCTACGGGTTCGGCGACCTTGTTCCAGCGCGCCTCACCGACCCGCACCAGGGCCTCCCAGAGCCCATCGGCCTCGGCCACCACGCGCATCCGACGAAGCGTCTCCGCGCTCTCCGGGTCAAAGACCAGGGCCCGCTCGAGCGACCGAAACGCCTCGGAGGCGGACTGCATGCCGTCCCGCTGCAGGTCACTGATTCGCCAGTGAAGACGGATGAGCTCCTCGTCGTTCGCCGCCAACTGCACGAGCCGCTCGTAGAGCGCGACGACCTCGGGCCAGAGCTTGTCATCGAGCCCGGCGAGCCGCTCGAGTTCCTCCAGAATCTCGCCCTCGCGAGGTCCATCCAGGAAGATGTCGCGGTAGATGTCGAAGGCCCCCGCCGGGTCCGCCAGCTTGTCCTCGACGAGCTGGGCCATCTGAAGTTGCACGCCGTGACGTGACTCCACGCTCGGGGCGCGGGATGCGTCGTCTGCCAACACCGCCAACAGCCGGCTCCACAGCTGCGCCTTCTCCGCCAGCCGGTAGAGTTCCTCCAGATGCGCCGGCTCGGCCGGCTCGATCTCGTGGGCCTGCACCACACGCTCAAACGCCCCGGCCGGCTCGTCAAGCTCGTCCACGAGCACCTGCGCCGCGGACCGTAACAGGGCGACGCGCTCGTCCGGTTCCGAACTGAGTTCGAGGAGCCGCCCGCGCATCTTGACCAGTTTTTCCCAGCGCGCGAGCTGCGTGTAGAGCACGTCCAGACGCGTCAACGCCAAGCGGTTCCCAGCGTGCAGTCCGACCACCTCTTCCAGGATCGTCGCCGCCCCCTCCGGGTCCTCGAGGTTCGTCTCGCGGAGGGTCGCCAGCTCGAGCAGACCCTCGATCTTCTGGCCGGTGTCCGGCGCGAGATCCGCGAGCTTGCGCTTCATGTCCGCGGCCAGCGGCCACAACTCGCGTGCTGCGTGCAACAGGAACAGACGGCCCACGGCCTCCGTGTCGCTGGGAGACTCCGACAGCTGCTGCTCCAGGAACCCGGTCGCCAGCTCCAGGTTGTCCAGCTTGTACTGCGCGGTGTCCGCCTGCTCCAGGAGCAACTCGCGGCGGCGGCCGCGCTCCTCTTCCAGCGCGAGCAGGCCGCTGATGGCACCGATCAGCTCGGACCAGTCCTCGCGCGCCTTGTGAATCTCGTACAGCGCCTGCCGCCCCAATGCGTCTCCGGGCACCTGCTCCAGGAGCGCCAGATACGCATCGCGGGCGCCTTCCAATTGTCCATTTTGACGATGGATGCGCCCGATCTTGCGGTAGAGATGCGCCCGGTGATCGGCGTCATCGGAGACATCGATCTGCGCCTGGCAGATCGCCACGAGGTCGTCCCAGCGCGTGGTGGCCTCAAACAAGACCTCCAGCGTGGTCAGCGCATCCTCATGGTCCTCCTGGATGGCGAGGACCCGCTGCCATAGTACGATGGCCCGATCCAGGTCCCCGAGTTCGTGCTCGGCGAGGTTCGCCATCTTGGAGACCAGCCGCACCCGCGCACGATCGTCGGCCGTCTCGGTCTCGTGCTCAAGCAGGTCCATCAGCGCCGGGAAATCCCGTTGACGCATGAGCACCCGCTCCAGCTCCCCCAGGGCAACGTCGTGCGTATCAGGTTGCGGGAGCAGGCGACGGTAGGTGAGCGCCGCAGCCTCCAGCTCCTCGGCTTCCGCCTCTCGTCGTGCCAGGCGCAGCAGAATGTCGGAGACGGTCAGCGCCGCGCCGCCCACGGAGTCCGCTGACGCCGCGACCTCATTGGCCCCGGCGTCGGCCCCCGGCTCGACTGCCTCCCCTGGCTCCGCGTCGTCGTCCGGCTGTGCGTCTGCGGCGTCTGGGTCCGCGTCGAGGTCCGAACCCGGCAACGCGTCTGCCGCGGGGTCCGCGCCGTCATCCGCACCCGGCCGCTGCGATGGCTCGCCTATCTCGGTCCAGCCATCCGCGCCCTCGGCCGTGGCCACCAACGCGCGCAGCGTCTGTATCTCATCGGAGATCTCGCCCTGTGCCGCGCAAACATCGGCCAGGCGAAGACGTGTCGCCGGATCGTCGTTGATCTCGATCAGCCGTGACAGCGCGTGCCGCGTCGCCTCCGCATCGCCGCGCTCGTTCTCGTGGAGGTCGGCCAGCTCGCCGAGCACTCGGACGCCGTGCTCGGGCCCAAACTCTGCGGAGGCGTACTCGGCCTCGAGCAGCTCAGCCAGGGCTTCAAAGCGCTCCACGCGACGCAGGAGCTCCCGCAGGCGGATCGACGCGCGCTCGCGCAGACCGGGCCCCACTTCGCCCATGTCCAGAATCGCCCTGTACTGGTCGATGGACAACAGGGGGTCGTCCATCGAGTTGGCGGCGAGCGTCGCCAGGATCTCGCGCCGTGCGGCGCGGGCCTCCATGGCGGTCAGCTGCGGCAACCCGCGCTCCAGCAAGCGGAAGTAGTCCTGTCCGCCGTCGTGGTCAGCGGACCGGTTCGCGAACCACTCGAGCACCCGCGGCTCGTTGGGTGCAAACTCTCCGAGCAGCTCCCATGCCTGGTGGGCACCGGCGTCGTCACCGCGCTCGGAGCGCCGGTTGGCCAGCCGCGCGAACAGCTCAATTCGGCGCTCGGGCGCCTCCTCCTCTCCGGCCCAGGGCGCCTGGTCGAGCGCCCACCCCACAAGATCGTCCCACGCCTGGTGGTCGTCCGCGTCGACGTAGATCTGCTCCAGAATCCCGTACGCGCGGCGGTTGTTGGCGTCCGACTCCAGCACGCGACGCAGGGCTGCGGCGGACAGCTCCGCGTCGCCCAGTCGGTTGCGCGCTACAGCCGCGAGCCGAAGGAGGATCTCGGCGCGGTTCTCCGCGTCGCCCTCCTCCCGCGTGCGCTGTTCCAGGAACTCGGCCAGATCGGTCCAGCGATCCTGCGCCGCAAGTCCGGCCTCCAACCGATCGCTGGCCCGAACGCGAGCGTTGCCGGTGTTGTCGATCGCGTACGCGCGCAGGTCGAAATCGTTGGCCAAACCCAACAACTCGGCGGCGTCTTCAGGAGGCGGCTCCTCGGTCAGCCGGGCGCGGAAATGCCCAGCGATGAGCAGGCAGATCGCGGCCGCCTCACCGGGGCGTCCCGCGGTCAGGTACGCCTGCTCCAGGGTCGCCATGGCCAGCCCGCCGTTGGGACCGCGCACCAGCTCGTCGAGTGCGTCAAACGCTGGGACGTACGTAGGCGCCAGCGCGCAGGCCCTCCCGAGCGCCTCAAGGGCACGCGCGGGATCGACGATCTCGTCGGAGAGCACGCGGGCCTTCTGCAGAAGGATGGTCGCCTTGGCCTCGGGGTTGTTTCCAACCTTCAGCTCGATGTCGAAGAGGCGGGCCACCATCTCCAGGTTGCCCAGCTGCCGGTACACATTGCGCCCGGACTCGATGTACTCGTGCTTGCTCGTATCCAGCTTGAACGCCCGCTGGAAGTGGTGCATCGCGCGCTCGAGCTCGCCGAGCTCCTGCTCGAGGATGCGTCCAATCTCCGCGTGCAGCGCCGCGCGCTCCTCATCGGTGGCCGCGGCGTCCGCGCGCAGCTCCAGCAGCTCGATCAAACGGTGCCACTGTCGGAAGCGGCTGCAGACGCTGCGGATGATCCCCTCGACACGCTCGACGTAGTAGCCTTGGTCGTAGAGCGCGATGAGGCCCGTGAGAATCCGCTCGACCACGGTGTCGTCCGCCAGATCCGCGGCGGCCTCATAATACTCGCGCGCGCGGTCAGGACGGCCGACCTGCATGGAACAGATCTCGGCCATCTCCACCAGCAACGTCGCGCGCCGCGCCTTGTCGCTCTCGACGGCCTCCTCCGCCTCAAGCAGCTCCAGAAGCTCCTCGCCGCGGGTCGATTCCCGGTAGATGTGCTTGAGTGACTCAAGCGCCGACGCCCGGCGTGAATCGGCGGCCAGGATGTCCCGCAGGCGCCCCGCGACCTGCTCGCCGAGCGTCGGATCCAGGCTCATCGCGCGATCGTAGAGCTCGCAGGCTCCGTCGATGTCGCTGAGCTCGTCCTCCAGCGCGATGGCCACTTCCATCACCACGCGCGCGCCCTCGCGCGAGTCCGCTGTGAGACGTGCCTCGCGGCGACCGATCTCCACAAACCGGTCCCACGCGCGCGCTTCGCGGTAGAGGGACCGCAGCAGCGAAAGGAGGCGGACGTCATCCCCCGTGCGGTCCACGAGGGTCTCCAGTGGCGGGAGCAGATCGTTTGCGCCGGCGCCCGCGCCCCGCGCGCGTTTGAGATAATCCACCGCCCTGGTCGGGTCTGCCAGATGGGTCGCCGCGAGCTGCCCCATCTCCAGAAGCACACCGAGCCGCTCCTCGCCGTGGGTCTCCTCGTCGAGTCGCTCGAGCCTGCGGCCGAGCAGGTCCAGCAGGTCGCGGGCGTCGTCCGGACCCACCAGGTGCGCCCGGTACACGTCGCGCAGCGCCTCGTAGATCTCCACCTGTTCCGGGAAGCGCGCCACCAGTGTGCGCAGCCGCTGTTTGACCTCCTGCACCGGGCTGTCCGGCTCCGACGCGGCGTTTGCGTAGGCCGCCGCGCCCTCGGACACCTCGGACAGCTTCGCCATCCGGACCTCGGCCAGCTCCATCCAGAGTCGGGCGCGCTCCGGCCCCGGCGGGCACTGGAGCGCCTCCGCCTCGGTCAACTCAGCCAGGCTGCGCCAGTCACCGCGGGTCCAGAACAGCTCTTTGAGTGACTCGCGCACCTGGGACGTGCCGTCGGAACCGAGCGCAGCGCTGAGTTTGAGAGCGTGCTGGTACGCCACGGACACGGCGGCCTGGTCACCGAGCCTGGCTGCCCAGACTTCGGCCACAGTGAGGTAGAGGTACAGCGCCTCTTCCCCCCCGACCGCTTCCGCGCGCTGGGTGTACAACCGACTGAGGCCGGAAAAGTCGCCGCCCTGCTCCAGGTCGTCGCGCAGCCGCGCGAACATCACCGGGTCAGCAGGTCTCCGTGACAGCCCATCCCAAAGGCTCTGCATGTTCAGCTCCCGTTGCGGCACGACCCGAGCGTCGCCCTGCAGGCACCGACGCCGCTATGTTTCCCGGGACAGTCCCAGGGAGCTCAGCGTCTCTCGCACGCGTTCCTCGGCGCCAGCCCGCACCAGGATCGCCTTGGGGCCGAGTCGCTCTTCGACCCACCCCTCCGTCGCAGCTATCTCCACCAGCGTGTCCGCCAGCTCCGGCGACGACACCAGGACCACCGCGACGCCAGCCTTCACGTCGGCGTAGAGGGCGTCGCCGGCCGCGGCCCGCAGGCGCAGCGTGTCCTCGGTAGGCAGGTCGTCCACGACGCGCGCTTTCAGGAAGGCGAGGACCTCGGCCAGATCGAGGTCGCCCTTGGCCAACCGCTCTTCGCCGATGCGCCAGCTGGCCTCATCGCCCTCACCCTCCAACTTCGCGATTCGCTCGAGGGTGGACGCGGTGACCAGATCCAGGCCCCCGTCGGCAGCCGAGAAGGTCAGCGGACCGATGCGGACCAGATTGGCTGCGGGCGGGGCGTCGTAGTCAAAACGCACGCCGCGTCCGTTCCCGTAGACCCGACCGATCGCGTCGGTCTGTCCCGGCACGAAAGCGAGCGTACCACTGAGCCTGACCACGGGCTCCGCGGCCTCGCGCAGGTGCTCGATATTGCCCAGATCCAGGTCCAGCCGGTCCGCGTCGTTGTGCTCGATCAATGCGCCGGTTGCGAACAGCGTGATCTTGCCGTGAACCCGCTCCCAGTCCCGCAGCGCAAACTCTACATTGGGCGGCAACGGCG
>CALBXO010000844.1 GCA_937890335.1 uncultured Pseudomonadota bacterium
GCCGTAGCTGACGGGTACTGCGATTACCTGCCTGCAAGGGACAGCGCCGCGTGGAATCTCCAGGAGGACTGGGACGAGCTGACCTCTCCGTATCAACTCAACACGGAGATCGAGGTCCGGCTCAACACCGGACGCGGGTTTGCGGCGCCCGTGAATTGGGGCGACGGCGAGACGCTGGCGTTGTCCGGCTCCGTGACGGCGACGGAACCGGAGAACATCGCCGTCGGCCGCAAGATCGCCGTACCCACCCATCGTTCGGTGGTCCGAACCGGTGATCTGGACGCAAACGGCCACCCGGACATCGGCGTGGTCGCAGCCAGCGGCGTTGGCCCCGCGACCCTCCATAAGATCGGGGAAGGCGACGCGGATCTGCTTGAGACTGTCGCCCACCCGCACGGTGGCACGACCTCGGTCGCCTACCGTTACGAAGTCCAGCGCGGCGGCCTCGTGGACCGTCCGGGCGGGATGGGTCGCGGATTGTGGGTGACGGACACCGTGACCACGGACGACGGCATCGGCAACTCGACGACGCGCCGCTACGCGTACGGCGGCGGATGGTTTGACACAATCCACCGACAGCACACCGGCTTCGAGCGCGTGTTCGAATACAACGACGACGCGGCGGGCTACACCGTCAGTCGCTTTGTGCAGACCAAAGGATTTGACGGCCGACTCTACTGCCGCGCCGTCGTGGGAGCCGAGGACACGCGCGCGGCGAACCAGGTCGCCCTGGCGTCGTCGTCCGCCCAGCCACCGATCCCGATCGCCGGCGATCTGGGAAAACTCACCTCCGACAACAGTCCACGGGTGGCTGTGGGTGACGCGAACGTCGGCGGCGACCTCGAGTCGACGGGCATCACCAGGGACGCCCCAGACAATACGCTCTCGACGGATCGGGACGAGCGGGAACGCGAGCGTGACCTGCCACAGCAGACCATGCCGCAGCCCGGATCCTACATCGATGTGGACTACGGGGCACCGGTCGCGGGCCGCATTGAGCCGAGCCTGGACACGGCGTCCGACGCAGCGACCGCCTACAGCGGCAGCGTCACGGACGGCAGCGCGCTGCGCGCCAGCAGCTACACGGGATGCAGCGGCCCGGACGAGGGCGCGCTGGGCAACACGGCGGTCCGCTGCGGCGTCTCCGCGGTGCTGGACGCGGAGTCCTGTTGGGTACCTGTGGAGGGGGCGCTGCTCAAAGAGGAGCTCTACCTCTGGGGGGACCTCAACGCCAACGCCGGGCGCTACACAGTGAGGCTTCGCCAGTCGCTGCATCGCTTGTACGACGGCGCGCAGGACCCCCTGGAGAGCTCCACCACCTACCGGTACGACACGTACGGCAACGTCGTGGAGCGGACCGACTTTGGAGACACCGCCACCGCGGAGGACGACGTGACCTCCACCGTGACCTACACCGCGCCAAATCTCGGACTCAACCTCGTCGCGTTCGTCTGGGAAGAGACCGCGACCGACCGTCTGGGCTCGACGCTTTCCCGCGTGCAGTACGGTTATGACGGGAACCCAGCGTCTTCAGGTGCCGCGCCCGTTCGCGGGGACCGTACGAGCGAGCGACGCTACGTGGACGCCGGCGCCTTCGTGGAGGCGACGTTCCTCCACACACCCGAAGGCCTCACACAGCGTGCGACGAACCCTCTGGGAGATGCTGTATCCATCGCCTACAGCCGCGACTTCCCCTGGCTGCCCACGACGCGCACGGCCGAGACCCGGACCGCGCTTCCGTCGGGCGCCACCACCATCGTACGGCACGTCACTGAGACCCTCTATCACTGGATCGACACCGCCGACTACGGCTCCCTGGGGCTGGTCTCCGCGACCATCGACCCCAATGGCGCCCGCACCTCCTATACATACGACAACCACCGACGAGCCAGCGCGACGTGGCAGCCGCTGGACGCGCCGGGCGCCCCATCGGTGGAGATCTCGTACGTGGACGCGCGCGGCCGGCTGGCCACAAGCCAGCGTACGCGTCGGGCTTCAGGCGTGTTCGCGGAGACGACGACCCGTCTCGATGGCCTCGGGCGTACCCGCTACGTGGAGCAGACGGCGCCCACAAACCGGGCTGGCGCGGCAACGATCATCGCGGCGGAGCACGCCTACGACGGGTCGGGCCGGGTGACGCTGGTGGCGCAGCCCCGCTTCGATACGGACGCGTCCGAGGGCACGACTGCGACAACCTACGACATGCTGGGGCGACCGACCGTCATCGTGGGCCCCGACGGTTCGGCCACCGGTCTCGGGTACGACCGGCGCACGGTGACGCGGACGCTGCCGGGGGGGCGGTGCATCACGGTGACCAAGGACGGCCTGGACGAGACCACGGAGCGGTGGGACGAGCTGTGCCTGACCCGATTGCGCGCGGATCTTGTCCGCTACACCGTGGACGGTCGTGTGGCGGCCCGCACCGACCACGACGGCAACACGTGGGAGTTCGAGTACGATTGGCTCGGCCGCCCCACCGTCACACGCGACCCGAACGGGTTTGAGAACCACGCCGTCTACGACGACGCGGGCAACGCCATCGCGCAGTACGCAACGCCGTACCTGCACGGCACCGGTGACGAAAAGCGGGCAGTGGGCGTCCGTTACGACGAGCTCCAGCGGCCGATGGTGCGCACCGAGTACTCCAGCGCCACAGGCGCCGAGTTGGGGACGCCGGCCGGCACCGTCGAGCGGCGCACGCTCATGTACTACGACCTCGGCCCGCTGGCAGGCGCAAAGATCTCCTGCCCGAGCAGCCACGCCATCGGGCGCCCGGTGCGCATCGACCAATACGAGAACGGACCGGGCGGACTGGTCCAGGTGACACAGCGCGACCTCTGCTATGACGCGCGCGGCCAGGTGACCGACGAGGCGCTCACCATCGGATCCCACACCTACGTCTACGGCTACACATACGACAACGCGGGCGCCATGACCGACGTGACCGTCCAGGATGTGAACCTGGGTGACAGCCACACGATGACCACAGCTTTTGATGCCGCGGGCGCCGTCACGCGCTCGTACAACGACGTGGGGGACATCGTCAGCGCCGCGACCTACCTGGCAGACGGACGCCTGGACGAGCGCGTGCTCGGCGGCGCCGTCCACGAGGCGCGCTGCTACTCCCAGGGCCCAGCGGGCCCCAGGCTCCACCGAGCGGTGGCGGGCGATCCCGGCATTGTGGTCACCTGCGGTGAGGACGCGACGGCCGACGTGGTGGACGACCTGGGCACGCTGCGCGTGCATCAGAACGTGAGCTACGGTTTTGACGAGGCGGGCCTTCTGACAACGCGCGAGGTCGGCTACCGCGACCCTGTGACCCGATTGCTCGGCTTCTTCGCCCACACCTACACCTACGACGGCCTGCAGCAGCTCGAGAGCGAGGTGTGGAACGACGGTGGCGGTGACACGACAGACACCTACGGCTACGACACCGTCGGCAACCTCACCGACTTTGCCGGGGTCACACAGACCTACGGCACCGAGTCTGCGACCGCGGGTGTGGTCCACAGCGGTCCGCATCAGATCAACGCCACCTCCCGCGGGGACCTGTTCACCTACGACCTGGCCGGCCGCGTGGAGACGTGGGCCAGCCGCAACGGCTCCCTCTACGAGTTCCGCCGCTTCGCCGACGGCAAGCCCATCGAGGTCATCCGGGACGGCGGCTTCGGCGCGCGCTACTCCTACGACGGGGGCGGCAACCGTGTCCTGTCCGAGACCTCCGCCGGCACTACCCACTTCGCGCCCGGGGGCTACCGCGTGGACGACGCGCACGGCGCGCCCCGGGGGGAGACCCAGATGGCCCTGGCCGTCCGGGTGTACGAGCCGCGGGTCGGTGCCAGGAACCTGCTCAAGCTCAGCGATCCCCTCGGCAGTACGTCAATGTTGGTAGACCCGCTGACCGGGGAGCCGACACAGCTCGTGCGGTACGCGCCGTTTGGCGCCGTACGCGAGCTCGTCAGTGACGGCGGTTACAGCACCGACTACCTCTACAATGGCAAACGGCAGGACACGGGACTCTACGGGACGGCCGACGCCGTCTACGACTACGGCTTTCGCGATTACAACGCGCTGGTCGGGCGGTGGATGGCGAGCGACGACACGTTTGCCGATGGCTCGAATCTGTACACCTACGTCCGCAACTCACCGACAGCCATGTCGGATCCAAATGGGCATTCTGCGGTAGGGACTGTCGTGGGCGCAGGGGCGGCGGAGGCGGCTCTTCGGTGGGTCGCCTCCAAAGCTGACAGCTCGATGGCCTGGTACGAAAAGCAGTACGCTGCGACCGGTAGTGCCTGGTACGGCGTCGGGTTCTCGCTGGCCTCGCTTGCGGGAAGCGACGACATCGACAAGACCGTCATGGTCCTCACCCTGGGGCGGGCTTTGGACCCCGGTGACGCCCTCCGTCTTGCAGACGACCTGACCCGCGCCGCGGAGGACGGCGTGCAGCAATTTCGTCAGGTCCGGCTTCACTGGGTCGACGCGGTCCGAGTGGGTGGCAAGAAGGTCTACCAACGCAGCGATCTGTTTGACCCGTCTCACGTTTCCCAGTGGACTGTTGCAGGAAAGAAGGTTTCTGGGACCAACGTGGAGCGCATGGCGTCGGGACGGGCCCCGGTCGGGCTCGATGGTAAGAGCATCAATCTGCATCACATGACGCAGAGCGAGGGCAGCGCGATTGCCGAAATCAGCGCCACCATGCACAAGGAAAACTACAAGCTCCTCCACTCGAACACTGGCGGAATCCCGTCCGGCATCAACCGCTCGCAGTTCGACACCTGGCGGAAGAACTACTGGAAGCAGCGGGCTGCCGAGCTTCAGTAGCCAGTGGGATGGGTCAGGCGCTGTCGAAGGACCCTTGCTCTTGTGTCGGCGAGTCTGCCCCGACACATTGGGCGGATGCTGCCTCCCATCCCCGCCCCCCTGACCCGCTTCTTCGGCCGCGACCCCGAGCTCGCCCAGATCAACGCGTGGCTCAGCGCCGGCCATCGGCTGATCACCATCTGTGGCCCGCCGGGGGTGGGCAAGTCCCGGCTGGCAGCCGAGCTGGTGCGGAGCGTGCGGGGGGCATGGGGTCGAGTGCTCTGGCTGGACTTCACGGCCGCCCAGACCTCGGCGGAGGCCGTGGAGGTCCTCGCCTCCGCGACCCAGCTGCGCCTGCCCGCGGCCGCGTCACCGGACCAGGTCTCGGCGGCGCTCGCAGCCAGCCCGCGGACCCTCTTTGTCGCGGACAACTTCGAGCGGCTGGCGCAACCCTGTGCCGCCGCTTTGGCCAGCTGGGTCACCGGCGCGCCTCAGAATCGTTGGATTGTCACTTCGCGGCTGCGCTTGGGCGTGGCGGGCGAACACGTCCTGGAGCTCGGCCCATTCTCCTGCGACGCAGACGGCCCCGGGGTGGCCCTCCTCCTGGCTCGTGCCAGCGAAGACCCCGAGGCGGCGGCGGCCCTGGCGGCGGCTCCCGCATCGCTGAGAACAGCGCTCGTCGAGCAGGTCGATGGTCTTCCCATGGGCATCGAACTCATCGCCTTCGCGCTCGACACCCTCGATCCAGCAGAGGTGCTGTCCAGGCTCAAGGCGCGCAAGCCTCTGGGCGGGCTGCCCGGCATGGACTCGCGGTATCGGACGTTGGATCAGGCCATCGCCTGGTCCTGGTCCATTCTGGGGGAGGACGCACGGTCGGCGCTTGCACAGTGCGCGGTGTTCCGCGGTCCGTTTGATGTGGCCGACGCAGACGCCGTCATCGAGGTGACCGGCCGCGCCACGGTGGACCTCCTGCGCGTGCTCAAACGGGCCTCGATGGTCTCCACCGTCCTGGGCCCACCCCGCCGACTCCAGGTGCTCGCGAGCATTCGCGATCACGGGGCGTCCGCCATGCCAGAGGTCGTCTCCGCGTGTCGCCGGCGGTTTGCGGACCACTTCGCGGCGCGGGCGCAGGGGTGGGTGCGGGACGACTGGGAAGAGCAGACGGCGGAGCGGCGCGCGGAGATCCTGCGGCAACGGGCGCACCTGGAGGCTGCGCTGGGTCCCGCCACGGCGGACGCGCGGATGTGGATTCTCCTGGCGTTGGATCTGGCACTGTACCCGCTGGGTCAGCTGCGAAGCCTGCGCGAGCACTTTGCACACTGGGTGCGCGCACTTCCCGCGCAGCCCCACCCCGACGAACACATCGCGCTGCTGACGGCCCTCCGGGTCACCCCGCCCGGTGTGGACCGGGAGACCCATCAGCTGGCCCACCGCCTCGCGCGGGAGCGCGCATGCGACAACCCAGAAGTCGCGGCCTTCGAAGCCCAGCTCTTGTGGAAGGGAGGGGATCGGCGCGGCGCCAGGGCCGCGCTGGACCGCGCCGAGCCGCTGGCTGCCCTGCCGCGCCGGATGCGGTCGCTGGCGCTGGGCGTTCGGGCCGCCATGGATCATGAGGCCGGCGACGACAACGCGGTCGAACTGTACGAGGCGGCGCTGCGCGCGGCGCTCGAAGATGGCCAGGCCATTCAGCGCGCGGTCATGCTCACCAACTTTGGCCGGTTGCTGCGTCGCAAGGGCTATTTTGCGCGGGCCGCCGGTCCCTTTGCCGAGGCGGCGCAGACCCTCCGTGACTTTGGGGTCCTCCGACTTGAGGCGCGCGCCCAGGGAGAGCTGGGCTACCTGCACCTTTCGGCGGGGCGACACGCGGAGGCCCTGGCGGCGGCTGAGCGCGAAACTGAGCTCGGGGTCCGGGGGATTCATGCAGATGTGGTCGCGTCGGGGCAGGCACAGTACGCTCTGACATATGCCGATACCGGCCGGTATTCCGAGGGTTTGGAGGCCGCCGGCGCGGCCCTCAGAGCGATCCAATCGGTTCAGCAACCGGGCATTCGGGGCGACATTTACCACGTAGCCGCGCAGGTGGCGTGGGTCGGGGGCCACGTTGACGACGCTGTCCGCTACGCCCGCGCCGCGGAGGCACTCGCCGTGGAGGGACTGGGCGCCCAGTGGTCTACGCACATCCGATCCTGCCTGGCCGGCGTTCTGGCCGCCAGTGGGGAAATGGAGGAAGCGCAGCAGGTCAGCGCAGCGGTCGACCTTCAGACGCTCGACGCCGACCGCTCCCTCTGGCTGTTCTGCCAGCTGATGCGTGCCCACGTGAACCTGGACGCTGCGGGAGACTGGCTCAAAGAGGCTTTGGGTGCGGCTTGGGGGGAGCGTTGGCAGGTTCGCTTTGCGGTCCGGACTCTGCGGCGGCGCCTTCCGGACCAACGGTTTGACGCCTGGCTGCTGGATGCCCGTGACCCCAACCGCAACGCGCTGTTCGTCTCCGCAGAGGCCGAGCGTGTCCAGACACCGGGAGGGACGTCCGTCGATTTGTCGACGCGCCAGAAGCTGCGCTCGCTGCTCCTGACCCTCGTAGCGCACGCCCAGACGGGCCAGCCGCCGCTGCAGATGGTGGATCTGGCCGCGGCCATCTGGCCCGGAGAGGCCCTCGTGGGCAACTCCGGCCGACAGCGCGTCTACCAGAGCGTGCTGATGTTGCGAAAGGCCTGCCTGGGTGACCTGCTCGTCAAAGACGCCGAAGGGTACCGGCTGGACCCTGAGGTTCCGGTGCTGTGGAGCGCGAACTTCCGTTAGCGGCCTCGTCACTTCGGCGCGGGAGTCCGCCCTAAGGGTGGTGGTTAGTCAGCTCGCGATGGAAGACGGGGTCAGCGTTCCGTCCTCTGCCACCTGGAACAGAGCGACCTGCGCGCCGCTGAGCATCAGGTGCCGCGCCTTGGCCCAGGCGTCCTCCTGACCATTGGACTCGTACACCGTCGGCCCTTCCCCGGCTTTGGCCTTCCGCATCAGATCTTTGACCCAGTCCCGCCCCTTGCGGGGGTGGTTCTTGAGCAAGGACGTCATCACGGCCGTCTTGCAGCTGGCGTCGTACCCGGTCATGCGAACGACGAAATTGGACTTGTCGGACATGGAGGCCTCGGGGCGGGTGTGCAGACACACTACACCAACGCGGCGCGACCATCACCCGCGGCTCGCACGTGAGAGAGAACGCGCGCGGGGGTGGAAGGCAGACGCGATTTCGGGTAGGAGCGTGGCAACTCAATTGCGCAATGCCAATCCTAGCCAGAGGCGACGAAGTGAAACCGACGATCATCTACACCAAGACAGACGAAGCCCCGGCGCTGGCCACCTATTCGTTCCTGCCCATCATCAGGGCCTTTGCCAGCCGGACCGGCGTCGAGATCCAGTCTCGCGACATCTCCCTGGCCGCACGCATCCTCTCCACTTTTCCCGAGTACCTGACCGAAGAGCAGAAGGTGTCGGACGCCCTCGCCGAGCTTGGCGAGCTGGCCAAGCGGCCCGAGGCGAACATCATCAAGCTCCCCAACATCAGCGCGTCGGTGCCGCAGCTCAAGGCTGCCATCGCCGAGCTTCAGGCCGCGGGCTACGCCGTCCCCGATTTCCCCGAGGAGGCCAACACTGACGAGGAGCTGGCCATCCAGAAGCGCTACGGCAAGGTCAAAGGAAGCGCCGTGAACCCGGTGCTGCGCGAGGGCAACTCCGACCGCCGCGCGCCCGCCGCCGTGAAGGAGTACGCCCGCGCCAACCCGCACTCCATGGGCCCGTGGACCGCGGACTCCAAATCGCACGTCACCACGATGAGCGGCGGAGACTTCCGGGCCAACGAGAAGTCCGTGACCGTGGCCAACGCGACCACTGTCCGGATTGAGCACGTCGCCGCAGACGGCACCATCGCGACTCTCAAGGACGGCCTCGCCCTGGAAGCCGGCGAGACCATCGACGGTACCGTGATGCAGAAGGCGGCGCTGCTGGCTTTCCTGGAGGAGCAGGTTGCCGACGCACGCGCCCAGGGCGTGCTGTTCTCCCTGCACATGAAGGCAACGATGATGAAGGTCTCCGACCCGATCATCTTCGGCCACGCCGTCCGCGTCTTCTTCAAGGACGTTTTCGCCAAGCATGGCGAGTCGATCGACGCGCTTGGTACCGACGTCAAAAACGGTTTTGGCGACCTCGTCGGGCGGCTCGCCGAGCTGCCGGCTGACAAGCGCGCGGCGATCGAGGCGGACATCCAGGCGGTGTACGACGCGGGCCCCGACATCGCGATGGTCAACTCCGACAAGGGCATCACCAACCTGCACGTCCCGTCCGACGTGATCATCGACGCGTCCATGCCGGCCATGATCCGCACGTCGGGCTGCATGTGGAACAAGGACGGCAAGCTTCAGGAGACCAAGGCGGTCATCCCCGACAGCAGCTACGCTGGCCTCTACGCGGCGGTCTTCGACTTCTGCAAAGAGCACGGCGCCTTCGACCCGACGACGATGGGCAGCGTGTCCAACGTGGGTCTGATGGCCAAGAAGGCGGAGGAGTACGGATCACACGACAAGACGTTTGAGCTGCACGCCGCGGGCACCGTGCGCGTCGTGGACGCGTCGGGCACCACCCTGATGGAGCACACCGTGGAGCAGGGCGACATCTGGCGCGCCTGCCAGACCAAGGACGCCCCTGTGCGCGACTGGGTCAAGCTCGCCGTGGGCCGCGCCCGCGCCACCGGCAACCCGGCGGTGTTCTGGCTGGACGCGGACCGCGCCCACGACGCCCAGTTGATCGCGAAGGTGAACACGTACCTTGCGGACCACGACACCGATGGCCTCGAGATTCACATCAAGTCCCTCGTGGACGCCACGCGCTTCTCCATGGAGCGCATCAGGGTCGGTAAGGACACCATCTCCGTCACCGGAAACGTCCTGCGCGACTACCTGACGGACCTCTTCCCGATCCTGGAGGTCGGCACGAGCGCCAAGATGCTCTCCATCGTGCCCCTCATGAACGGTGGCGGCCTGTTTGAGACCGGAGCGGGCGGCTCGGCTCCCAAGCATGTGCAGCAGTTTGAGAAGGAGAACCACCTGCGGTGGGATTCGCTGGGCGAGTTCCTCGCGCTGGCGGTGTCATTCCAGCACCTGTCGGGTCGGTACGACAACGCGCAGGCCGGGATCCTGGGCGAGACGTTGGACGCGGCCACGACGCAGTACCTGCTGAGCAATAAGTCGCCCTCACGCAAGGTCAACGAGCTCGACAACCGCGGCAGCCAGTTCTACCTGAGCCTCTACTGGGCCCAGGCGCTCGCGGCGCAGGACCAGGACGCGGCGCTGGCTGCCCAGTTTGCCCCGATCGCCGCCGTCCTGGCCGAGAACGAGGCCAAGATCGTGGGCGAGCTCAACAGCGTGCAGGGTCCGGCGATGGACATCGGCGGCTACTACCTGCCCAACGAGGCGCTCGCCACCGACGCCATGCGTCCGAGCGCGACGTTCAACGCCATCATCGACAGCATCTGATCCCCAGCGCCCCCGCGCCGGAACATCCGGTTACGCGGGGGGCGGCGTCGTCAGTTTCAGGCCGACGATGGATCCAACCAATAGCATCAGGAAGAAGCCGCGCGCCCAGGTGGCCGGCTCTCCGAGCACGAAGACGCCAAGGAGCGCCGTACCCGTCGCACCGATGCCGACCCAGACAGCGTAGGCGGTGCCAATGGGGATGGTGCGCGCCGCGACCGACAGCAGGTACATGCTGACGACGATGGCGCCGATGGTCAGCACCGAGGGAACGAGCTTGGTGAAGCCCTCCGTGAACTTGAGGCCAACGGCCCAGCCGATCTCAAACAGGCCGGCGACCACGAGCAGAATCCAGGCGGTCATGGCCGTACCTCACCCCAGGAATCAGCAGTCCAGCCGCTGAACATTGTCCGCCGGGAACAGGCCGTCCACCGACAGGTAGCGCTCGCCGCTGTCACAGATGATGCTGACGATGGTCTTACCCGCATACTCGGGGCGCTGCGCGAGCTGGCCGGCCACCCAAAGCGACGCGCCGGAGGTCACGCCGGCCATGATCCCCTCCTTGATGCACAGCTCCTTGGTCACGGCGAACGCGTCCTCATCCGTGACCCGAATCAACTCGTCCATGCGCTCGCGCCCGCGGATGAAGTTGTCGGTCACAAAGCCAGGCCCGATGCCAATGAGCCGGTGCTTGCCCATCTCACCGCCGCCGTAGACGGGACTCGAAGCGGGCTCAAACGCCACGATCCGGATGTCCGGGTTCTGCGCTTTGAAGTACCGCGACAGCCCCTCGAACGTCCCAGAGGTGCCCAGCCCGATGATCATCGTGTCGATCTTGCCTTCGGTCTGTTCCCAGATCTCCGGGCCGGTGGTCTTCTCGTGGGCCTCCCCGTTGTCGGGATTGGAGTGCTGGTTGATAAAGTGTGCCTTGCCGGGGCGGGCGTTGCAGTAGTCGATGGCCCGCGCGCGGGCGCCCTTGGTGTGCTCGACGCCGGGTGTGAGGACGACTGTGGCGCCAAAGGCGTTGAGGATCTTGAACCGCTCCACGCTGCACAGCTCGCTCATGAAGATGCGCACGGGGAAGCCTTGCGCGGCGCCGATCATGGCGATGGCGATGGCGGTGTTCCCGCTGCTGGCCTCCACAAGCTCCGTACCCGGCTCGATGGTTCCCTCGGCCAGGGCCTTGCGGATGATGTGCTGCACCGGCCGGTCTTTGACCGACATCGGGTTGGTCAGCTCCAGCTTGGCAAAGATGTTCGCTGGGCTGTTGGGAAACAGCTTCCGGCAGCGCAGCATGGGCGTGCGGCCCACCAGCTCGCTGATGTCGTCGATGATCTGCATGTCAGCCCTGCGCCTCGCCGCCTTGCTCCACCACCTCGAAGCTGTGTTCGATGTTCACGCCGCCGCGCCCGAGCATGATGGAGGCCGAGCAGTATTTCTCTGCTGACAACGCCACCGCGCGCCCCACCTTGGCCTCGTTGAGGCCCTCGCCCGAGACCACGAAGTGCATGTGAATGCGCGTGAAGACGCGCGGGGGCTCGTCGGCGCGCTCGGCGGTCACGGTCGCCACGCAGGTGGCCACCTTCTCGCGCTGCTTCTTGAGGATGTGCACCACGTCGTACGACGAGCACCCGGCGGTGCCCATCAGCACGAGCTCCATCGGCCGAGGGCCAGCGTTCGCGCCCCCAGATTCCGGCGCGCCATCCAGCGTCAATGTATGTCCGGACCCGGACACAGCCTCAAATTGGACTGCGCCCTTCCATGTCACGGTGGTTTGCATGCGTCTCCCGTCTGGCGTTCGCGCGTCGGGCCACGATACCCGAAATCTGCGCCGGTGTGCACGCAGCAATCTGGTCACGACGGCGCGCCGGTCGAGAACTTTCCGCGCACGCCGTCCCGAAGCGCTACTGCGCGCCCGAAGGCAGCCCGAGCGCGGTGCGAACGGCCCGCAGGTTGGCCGCCGCGGCCGCGTGCGTGGGGTCCAGACGCGTCGCCACGCTCAGCAGATGGAGGGCGACTTCGGGTGAGTCGCGACGCCAGGCGGCGACGGCGTAGAGATTCAGGGCGTCTGCGTCGTCCCGGAGGCCCTGCAGCAGGTAGATGACCCTCTCCGGGTGCCCGTCCGCCAGCGCTCTGCGGGCCAATGCCCGTTGCGGGACGTAGCGCGGCTTCGTGCCTTCCTTGTCAGTGCCGACCGGTTGCTCGGCGGCATCGAGCTTGGCCAGATTACCGGTGGCTTCCAGCGCGAAGTAAATACGGGATAGGCGTGCCCACTCCGGGCGGTTGAAGCTGACCGGGATACGTTTGAAGCTGACATCGGCTGGGAGATTTGCTGC
>CALBXO010000845.1 GCA_937890335.1 uncultured Pseudomonadota bacterium
GGATGTTGCTGTGTCGGCCTTGCTCACCGGTGAGAGCACGGCGGGCCGCAGCGTACTCTTTTGGAACAAGGGCGAGGGCAAGATCAAGTCCGAGCTGGCCGAGGTTCCCGTCCTGGTCACGGCCGTGTGGACGGGGGCCTCGGCGGACACCCGCGCCTTGATCGACGCCGTGCGTGCCAGCGCGGCCGCCGGATCGATCCTGGTCGAGCTCGGCAAGGCGTCGGATCGCGGGATGACCGCGTGGCGCAATGGAGATGGCGCCGCGGTCCTCGCGGCGGCGGCCGAATCGGCGCGCCTGCTCCTTCATCTGGGCTTGGTCTCAGGAGTGGACATCGTCACCGCCGAACACGAGGAGATTTCCGAGATCGCTGGGCCCGGAGTCGTCTGCAAGCCCTCCGGGGCGGGCGGGGGTGATATGGCGCTGTTGTTGGCGATGGATCCGAAGGAGATGAGCGTCGCGGAGGCCGCGCTGCGCGAGGCGGGTTACTTGATTTTTGCCCGCCTGCCCAAGTAGAAGCCACCGGGACGCGGAGGAGAGTCGATGTCCGATTCAGGACAGTTCAACCGGCCGTCGAGCCGAATCTCTGGTTACTTCAAGCGGCCGCTCCTTGAGCGGGTCAAGATGCTTGTCGACCAGGGACGGATCACCGAGTCGGAGGCGCACCTCCTCACCAGCGCCGGCGCAGGGTTCCCGCTGTCGGTCGCAAACACGATGATCGAGAACGTCATCGGTGTGTACGGTCTGCCCATCGGTCTGGGTCTGAACTTCCTGGTCAACGGGCGAGACTATGTGGTGCCGATGGTCGTGGAGGAGTCGAGCATCGTCGCCGCGGTCAGCAACTCCGCGAAGATTGTGCGCGAGGCGGGCGGATTCACCGCGGACTCGGACGCCTCCGTCATGATTGGTCAGGTCCAGGTGCTGGGCTGTGACGATCCGCAGAAGGCGCAGGAAGTACTTCTCGAGAACCGTGGCCGAATCCTCGCCGAGGCCAACGCGCTGCACCCCAATCTCCAGAAGCGAGGGGGTGGCGCTGTCGACGTCGAGGTTCGGGTGCTCATCGAGCCTGGGTCCGTGAGCAACCCTCGCAGCCTCAAGTACCGGACGATGGTGGTGCTCCACCTTCTGGTGGACACCTGCGACGCCATGGGGGCCAACCTCGTCAACACGATGGCGGAAGGCGTCGCGCCGTTGGTGGAGGAGCTCACCGGAGGCGTGGTCCACTTGCGCATCCTGTCCAATCTGGCGGATCGCCGCTGTGTCCGTGCCGCGTGCCGGATTCCGGTGGAGCTGCTGGCGCGCAAAGGGTTCTCGGGCGGGCAGGTCGCGGAGGGGATTGAGAGCGCGAGCCGGTTCGCGGAGATGGATCCATACCGCGCGGCGACACACAACAAGGGCGTCATGAACGGCATCGACGCCGTGGCGATTGCCACCGGGAACGACTGGCGGGCGATTGAGGCCGGTGCACATGCCTATTGCTGCCGCACTGGGCGGTACTCGCCGATGGCAACCTGGAAGGTGGAGAACGGCGCGCTGGTAGGCAAGCTGGAGGTGCCGCTGCAGGTGGGTATCGTCGGCGGCCCGATCCGGCTCCACCCAACCCTGCAGGTCCTGTACAAATTGATCGGTGTCGAGTCGGCCTTCGAGCTCGGCGAACTGATGGGCGCGGTGGGGCTGGCGCAGAACCTGGCGGCGCTCAAGGCGCTGGCCACCGAGGGCATCCAGGAGGGCCATATGGCTCTTCATGCCCGCAGCGTCGCGGCAACGGCAGGCGCGGTGGGCGGCGAGATCGATGCGGTGGCCCGGTTGCTGATCGCCGATGGGGACGTCAAAGTGGAGCGAGCGCGCCAATTGCTGGACGAGCACCGTGTCTCCTGACCCGTCGTCCGACCAGGCTCTCGTCGTGGAGATGCTGGGTCTGGAGGCGCTGATCCGGCTCGCGCCCGACGCACCGTCGCGCCGCGCTTTGATTCGTCCGGGGCTCCGCAAGAAACCTGGGGTCGTGGCCGGAGATTGGGTGACGTGGAAGCCAGTCGATGAAGATGCGGACGGGCCGGATGCGCTGATCACCGCGGTCGCGCCGCGAGAAAATCTCCTGAGCCGCCCAGATTTCCGCGGCAAGCCCAAGCCCATCGCGGCCAACCTCGACTATGTCGTGGTCGTGGCGACTCCGTCGGACCCGCCGCTGCGGCTCGGCCTGGTGGATCGCTACCTCGCCGCGGCCGCACACAACGGCATTGACGCCGTCGTCTGTCTCAACAAGGTGGATCTCGATTTGGACGGCAGCGCGCAGGCGCAGCTGCTGCCCTACGCCCGGCTGTGCCCCGTGGTCACTACGTCGGCGGTGCTCGAGACCGGGATCGAGGCGTTGCGGCGGGCCGTGCAGGGGAAGCGTTCTGTCTTTGTGGGTCACTCGGGCGTGGGCAAGTCATCGCTGGCCAACGCGCTGATTCCCGGGCTCGACCGCCGCATCGGAGAGGTGAACGACACCATCGGGCGGGGCCGGCACACGACGACGTCAGCGCGGTTGCTCGACCTTCCGGGCGGCGGCGAGCTGGTGGATACCCCGGGCATCCGGGCCTTTGGGCTGTCGGGAATCGATGTGCGGCGGCTGTCTGAACTCTACCCGGAGTTTGTGGAACGTGCGGACGATTGTCGCTTCCGCGGGTGTTCCCACACCCACGAGCCGGGCTGCGCGGTCCGTCCGGACGTAGAGTCCGGCGAGATCGATCGTGGACGGTACGAAAGGTATGTGATGATCCGTCAATCGATTCTGGAGGAGGACTTTTGACCCGCTCGATCTGGTGCCTGGCGGCCCTCACCCTGTGTTTCGTTCCGGCGGCGGCGTTCGCGGGGGATCCGCCGGACATTTCCGGATACACGGACAAGTCGTGCCGACCCTGCCATGCCGCCACACGGGCCACGGTGGGCAAGTGGGACGCGCAGGGCGTCCTGCCCGAGTACGATCAGAGCGTCCTTGCGGGGGGGACCCGCCTCCCGCTGGATACCACGGCGCTTGAGTTCCGCGTGTGGCAGGACGTCCTGCCGGAGAAAGACGACTCCAAGTCAGACACCTGCTTCACCTGTCACCTGGCCGAGGAGCAGGGTCCGAAGGTCCAGATTCCGGACGCGTCGCCCAAAATCGCCCAATTGCACCGGTGGCTTCACACGGACCCCGGCTGGAGGGACTCGACTCTCGGCGTCTGGGTTGATGTGGACACCTACCGCACGTTTGTCGTCGCCACCGTCAAGGTTCTCAACTACGACTCCGGCCATCGGGTCCCGGTACGCGGCGAGCTTGTGTTGCGGGTGACCGCTGTGGACGCGGGTGGCAAGCCGCTGACGTTTGTCCGCGGCCATCGCATCCCCGAGCGTGTGGCGCCCGGTGGCAAACCCGGCTTCTACTACGCCAGAATCTACGGCGACGCTGAGGGCAAGCCGGTGCCCGAGAAGCTCGCCACGCAGGTGCTGGACGACACACGGCTGCACGCCGATGAGCACGACGAGCACCATTTCTACTTCCTGCTACCCGACGACGCCCCGCGCGGCGAGAAGGCGTGGGAGATCAGAGCTGAGTTGGTCTGGTTGATCGACGGCGACGAGCACAAGCTGGAAGAGGCGTCAGCGGATTCGCCGCGTTGACGCCTGCCGCCCGCGCTCCTGCGGCTCGTCAGCGGGTGGCGTAGGCGACGAGGGCGGCGACGCCGTGTCCGGTGCCGCCCTTGGGACCGAGGCTGCCCTCGGCATCCAGGAAGGCTGGACCGGCAATGTCCAGGTGGGTCCAGTGGGTCTCTCCGACCCATTCCTTGAGGAAGAGGGCCGCGGTGATGGCGCCGCCCCAGCGGTCCCCCACATTCTTCATGTCCGCGTGGGCCGACTTGAGTTTGTCGCGCAGCCGCTCGTCGAGCGGCATGTGCCAGAAACGCTCGCCTGACGTGGAGGCAGCCGCCAGCACGGCCGCAGCCATTCCGTCGTTGTTGCTGAACAGTGCAGTGTAGTTCTCGCCGAGCGCGACGACGCAGGCTCCGGTGAGGGTGGCGAGGTCAATGATCTCGTCAGCGCCGAGCTCCACGGCGTACGCGAGGGCATCGGCCAGGAGCAGGCGACCCTCGGCGTCCGTGTTGATAATCTCTACGGTCTTGCCGCCGTAGCCCTTGATGATCTCGTTGACTGTGTAGGCGTTGTTGCTGACGCGGTTGGAGGCCGACGGGACGATGAAGTGGACCTCAACACCGTCCGGTTTGATGCGTCCGAGCGCCTCGGCGGCCCCGAGGACGGCCGCGCCACCGGCCATGTCGCAGTGCATGTTGACCATGCTGGCGGCGGGCTTGAGGCTGTAGCCACCGGTGTCGAATGTTACGCCCTTGCCTACGTAGGCAATCTTCTTGGTGGCGTTCTTCCCCTTCCATGTGAGGTGGATGAGGCAGGGCTCTTCGACGCTGCCGCGTCCGACCGCGGCGTGGAGATTCATACCCTTGGCCTCGAGTGCGGCCCGGTCGAAGATCTCAATCTCGAAGCCGTACTTCTCGGCGAGAGTCCGCGCACAGTCCGCCATGAAGTCGGGAGTGCAGATTTGCGGGGGCTCGTTGACCAGGTCCCGCGCGAGGACGACGCCTGCGGCCACGCTCTCGGCGCGGGCGACGGCCGACTTCGCTTGGGTTCCGAGCAGGGTGAAATCGGCGAGCACCGGCAGCTCTTCGCGCTCCGCCTTGTGCTTGTCAAAACGGTAGGTTCCGAGCAGAAGCCCCTCGGCGACGAGGCCGGCCGCTCGGTCGGCGTCGGTCCAGCGGGGCGAGCTCCACGCGGTCCACACAGCCGCGTTGCGGGCGCGCACAGCACCTCCAGCCTTGCTGATGGTGGCGCCGAGGTCCTTTTGCTGGTCGGTGGTCAGCGCCTTGTCGCCCGCACCCACCAGCAGCACCCGTCGGGCGGTCGCGCGGCCCAGAGTGTGGCTGATGAACTTCTGACCCGGCTTCCCCTCGAAACCCTCTTCCTTGGCGATGGCAACAAGCTCGCCGCCGAATTCTGCGCCGAGCTGTGACGTGGCGTCACCGCTCCATTCTGCGCCAACGATGAGCGCGAGGACATCGGTGTCGATGGCGGATGCCGCGGATGCGGAGAGAGTAAAGCCCATGGGATCTCCGTTGGTCCGCGCGCGAACGCCCGCGCGCGTGGGGAGGGAACCTATCAGCCTGCGTCGTCGGTGTCCACGGCGGGCGCGGGACGCTTACCGAAGACGAACGCGCACCCGACGGAGATGGCGTACAGACCCATCATCGGGCCGGCCAGCAAGATCTGGCTGATGACGTCCGGAGGGGTGAGGAGGGCGCCGATCACAAAGCAGATGACCAGAGCGTACTTCCAGAATCCGAGCATCATCTTGCCGTTGATGAGGCCGATTCGCGCCAGGATCGTGCTGATGATGGGCATCTGAAAGATGGCGCCGAACGCGAGCAGCATCTTGGTCGTCAGGTCCAGGTACTCCTGCATCATCAGCTCCGGCGTGGACACGTCCTCGCCAAACTTGAGCAGGAACTCGTAGCCGAACGGAAGCACGAAGTAGTAGCAAAACGCGGCGCCAGCCACGAAGAACAGGGTGGCGAGGGCGACCACGGGGACAGCGAGTTTGCGCTCCTTTGGGTAGAGTCCTGGGCCGATGAATTGCCAGATCTGCCAAAGGATTACGGGGATGGCCAGGATGATGCCGGCGAAGAGCGCCGTCTTCATCAGCACGTAGAACGGCTCGGTCAGGTTGCGGTGGTGCATCTGCGCCAGCGCGGGCGAGGACGCCGCGGTCCGCAGAGGGCGAAGCAGGAAGAAGAAGATCTCCTCCACCCACGTCCACGTGACACCGACACCGACTGCCACGGCGACAATGGAGATGATGACCCGCGTCCGGAGCTCCCGGAGGTGCTCGATGAACGGAGCGCGCGTCGCCTCCACAGGGTCTTTGGAAGGGCTGCTCAACTCGCCTCCTTCTGCTCGTTGTCCAGCGTCGCGAACGAGGCCGCGAGTGGAACGGCGGTGGTGGCGGCGGTGTTCGGGGAAGCTACGGCGACTTTGGTCACCTCAACGCCGGTGGCGCGGCGGAAGATGGCCGTTGGCAGGGCCAGTGCGACGACATCGGGATAGACCTGGCGGGGTGGTCCCAGCTCGCGCGGACGGTCCAGCCATTGGCGCAGGCCGTGTACGCCTCCCCAGACGGGCACATGGCCGACGTCCGCCAGGACCTTCACGGGTACTGCGACCATGGACACGGTGGTCCACGCTCCCTCAGGGCCGGCGACCGTCACGGGCGCTACCGTCACGTTCTCCGTGAGCTCCCAGACCGGGTCGGCGACCTCATCCAGCCCGGCGCCGATGGCGCCGGGCGGCGAGAAGTCGGGCTTGTCCGGTTTGTAGCCGGAGTGCCAGGCCTTCTCTTCCGCGCGGACCGCCGCGTAGGGGTCGGGGATGCTGCTCTTGACGCCTTCGATCTGGGCTCGGATGTCGTCGCGGACGCCCTCGATCTCTACGGCTCGCCGCAGGTCGTTGGTGGCTTTGCGCAGCATGCGCACGGCCTTGCCCAGCGTTCGTGCCACCGTCGGGATCTTCTCTGGTCCAAGGACGATGAGGGCGATGACCAGGACAAACCCGATCTCGCCCCAACCCATACCGAGCATGCCGCTACCGCCTCCTGAGCGTGTAATCGATCGGCTGTCCGGACGGCCGGTTGCTCTGGACGCGAAGCAGGAGCAGGTCGTCCGCTGTGGCCTCGAAGTTGACCGAGACTGCGGACGGTGAGCGTTGCCCTCGGGCGATGACCGCGCCGCGATCGTCGGTCAGCTCGGCCTGGACCTCGGCTGCGTCGGGGGTCTCCACGACGAAGGTGTTCGTTCGCCCGCCCAGGACTTCCACCAGGTACCAGTCGGTCTCGCCGAGGCACAGAATCCGGCCGTCGAGAGACGCGTCGTCAAACAGGGCTGCGGTGTCGAGGAAGTCGTTGGGGTCTGAGTCGTCGTTCTCGCAGGTCTCCAGCGCGATGGTGTACTCGCCTGCGTCGTCCTCGTAGCCTACCACCGCGGCGTAGGCCGTCATCGCCGCCTCCGCCGTCCAGGCCACGGACTCCGTGTTGGAGACGCCAGCGCTGGAGTCGAGCTCCAGCTCCTCATCGTCAAACAGGCCAAGGTCGAGGTCGGCGCTGTCGCCGTCGAACAAAATGTGCACCCGGCCGCGTTGGCCGCGCTCGAGATCAAACGCCCAGATGTCGATGTCGTCGGGGCAGATGCTGGCGGAGGCGTCCACAAAGGGGTCCAGCGCCGTGGCGTCTCTGAGCGTTTCATTGGGCTCGTTGGCGTCGTCCCTACACTCCCCGTCCTCAAACGCGATGCTGACGGTGAGGTCGTACCGGGCGGTCGCTTCGAGGAACCCGATGACCTGTACGACGTAGGTTCCCGCGGCCGGAATCTCACGAAACACAATCTGCTCATTGTCGGTGGAGCTGATGGAGCGAGCGAGGATGGCCGCGCCGCGTCCGTCGAGCAGGTTGAGGTCCAGGTCTCCCTCGGCGTGGGAAAACGCGATCGCGAACGTGAGCTCGTCGCCCGGGACCAACTCGAACTTGAAGCTGTCGGTCTCGCCGTCGCAGATGTAGAGGTCGTTGTACGTGCCAGGCTCCAGAGGGGTGGCCTGCTCGATGGTGTCATCCGGCTCGAACTCGTCGGTGCACACTTCTCCGCCCCCGGCGCGCACGGCGTAGAGGAGGTCGTACGAGTTGGGCTCGCCAAAGATGCGGAAGTAGTATTTTCCGGGCCGCCCCGTGTCGACGGTAACGAGTTCGTCGTTGTCGTTCGTGGCGCTCTGGTCCAGACGGGTCGTCCGGTCGGTGTCGTACACTTCCAGATCGAGGTCCCCATTGATCTGGGTGTGCGACAGCAGCAGGTCTACGGCCTCGCCTTCGCCCAGCTCGAGTTGGTACCAGTCCTCGTCGCCCGGGCAGATGGTGAGGCCCTCAATCACGCGGTCTTCCGGGAGGAAGGTGGCCGTGGCGGCGCTGTTGTTCGGCTCGTCGTCGTCCTCCGCGCACCCTTCGTCGCCGGGGGCGTAGGCGGTGAAGGACCAGGACGCCTCGCCGGGTTCGCAGGTCAGGTTGTCGCAGGCGGTGCCATCAGCGTCGTCGTTGTCCTGGGCGCACACGAAGTAGAAGATCTGCTGGGTATCGCCGCGGCTCAGCAGCGGATTGGGAATCGGCGCGACCCAATCGCTGCCGGACTCCGACGTCATCGGGACGGCGGTGTAGTTGGCGCGGTCCTGTGATGCGCCCCGGGTCCAGAAAAGTGTGGCACGCTGGATCTCGCTCTCGTCGTCTTTGATGGTGGCCAGCACGTGGTAGTCCTCGACGCCGCGCTGGTCCGGCAGCTCGTCGTGGAGGATGCGGGGCACCTGGCAGCCGCAGCCGGCGGTGTCGTCGCAACCAGACTTGCTGATGAGGATGACGCTGAGCTCCTGGGTCACCGGTCCGCTCGTTCCGTCGTCCGCGACGAGGATGGCGCCCCAGACGGGCTTGGTCTGGATCTGCTCGTCGGTGGGCGTCCAGATGAGCAGGGAGGACTTGTCGCCGGTCGGACGCAGCTCCATGCCTTTGGGGGCCTCTGCGAGCTCGATGGACACGCGCGCAGAGTCGTCGTCCTTGACGGCGATCTCCAGCTCCAATGTGTCGGTCTGGCCCAGGTCGAGGACCGTCTGGCCTCCGGTGACAAACCTGGGTGCGCCGTCGCTGGCCTCGACTTCGATGGTCACGCGCGTGGAGTCGGTTCCGCCGTTGCCGTCGCTGGCCACGAACACGACCTCGTGGGCCTGTCCACCGCCCGCGGCGTCGCTGATGATGGGCGACCAGTGGAACCGACCCAGGCCGCCGGGCGAGATGAACTCGGCGCCGGGCGGTGCTTTCTCGAGCGAGATCGTGATGGAATCGCCATCCGGATCGGTGGCGGTGACCGTGAGGTCCACCGTATCGCCCACGAACACCCGCACCTCCGAGGGGAGCGGCGAGAGCTCGGGAGGCTGGTTGTCCTCGGCCGAATCTGGGCAGCCCGTGGCGCCAAAACCGAGCACGAGCAATGAGAGGATGTGGGCGCGACGATTCATGATCACTAGCTTGTAGCAGGGTCCCCGTGCGCAGTCACACTCGAACGCGCTTGGCCGTCTCGCGCGGGCGTGGTGTAGTTACGCCATGAAAAGAATGCTCGCGCTCTGTCTCGCGTTGGTCCTGGCGTCTTGTGCCACGACCCCTCCGCAACCCGACCCACCCCCCGCCGATCCAACGCCCGCGGACCCGCTTCTGGAGCGCTATCCGGAGCTGGATGAGCCGCTGCCGTGGGACTCCAACGTGACCCGCGGCACCTTGGACAACGGGCTGACCTATTATGTGGAGCCGCGGGCGGAGCCGGCGGGCCGGGTGGAGATGTGGGTGGCTGTGCGGGTCGGTTCCCTTCAGGAGGAGGAGGACCAGCTGGGGCTGGCGCACGTGGTCGAGCACATGGCCTTCAACGGGACCCGCAACTTCGCCCGCAACGACCTGGTCAAATACCTGGAGGGCGTCGGCGTGCGGTTCGGGCCCCATCTGAATGCGCACACCTCGTTCGGCGAGACGGTCTACAAGCTCCAGCTGCCGACGGACGACCCCAAGGTCGTCAACACCGGATTTGTGGTGCTCGCCGACTGGGCGCAGGGGCTCAGTTTTGACCGCGACGAGATCGAGCGGGAGCGGGGCGTTGTGCTGGAGGAGTGGAGGCGGGGACGCGGCGTCGGCGGACGGACCAGGGACGCGATCATGCCTGTGCTCTTTCACGGGGCACGCCACGCGGATCGCCTCCCCATCGGCACGGAAGAGTCGCTGCGAGGGTTCGCGCCCGAGGCATTGGAGCGCTACTACCGGGACTGGTACAGGCCGGAACTCATGGCGGTCTTCGTGGTGGGCGACGTGGAGCCCAAGGTTGCCGAGGTAAAGATTCAGGCCACATTCGGACCGCTCGTCAACCCGGAGGGGGCCCCAGAATGGGTCGAGTACGAGCTGCCGATTCACGAGGAGACCGTGGTCGGAGTCTTTGCCGACCCTGAGCAGACCTCCTCCGCCGTCAGTGTGAGCGCGAGGAAGAGGGCGGCGAAGGGCCAGACGCGTCGGGAGTACCGGGACGACGCCGTGTTCCGGTTGGTCCTGGGTGTGCTGAACGAGCGGCTCGCCGACGTGGGCAAGCGCGAGGCGAGCGTCCTTCGGGCCGGGGCCGGGCGCAGCTACTCGTCGCGGACCTCCATCAGCGAATCCGTGTGGGTCGCGGCGGCGGAGGGCGCGCTGCCCGAGGCGCTCGATCTCGTGTTGGTAGAGGTAGAGCGGCTCAAGCGACATGGCGTCACCGCCGCCGAGCTCGACCGTGCTCGCCTGCGGTCCCTCACGGGCCTGGAGGAGGCGTATGCGCGCCGCGACAAAGAGACCTCTCGCCAGGCGATGGGCGAGCTGCTGCGCAACTTCACGACCGATGAGACGGTGCCGGGGATTGGCGAGGAATGGTCCATGGCCCAGCGCTACCTGCCCGGCGTCTCGCTGGAGGAAGCCAACGCGGTCGCCGGGAGCTTTCTCCCCGCCAAGGGCCGCGCGGTCACCTGCACGCTGCCCAAGAAGGAGGGGCTCGCCGTGCCCACCGACGGCGAGCTCCTGGCGGTCATTTCCGACGTGGAGGGGCGCGAGATCAAAGCCATGGATTCCGAGGAGGTCGTGGGGGAGATTCTGGCGACTGCGCCGACGCCGGGCTCAGTGACCGCCAAGACCTTCGTCGAGGACCCCGGCTTCCACAAATGGACCCTGTCCAACGGGGTGACGGTGATCCTGAAGCCCACGGATTTTGAAGCCGACAACATCCTGTTCGAGTCGTTTGAGCCCGGCGGGGACTCGCTGGCGGCCGACGACGAGTTGATCGCGGCGCAGACGGCCACCGCGCTGGTTCGCGAGTCCGGTGTCGGGCCGTTCTCGAGCCGTGAGCTGGGCAAGTGGCTGTCCGGAAAGTCTCTGTCGGTGTCGCCATACATCGGCGAGAGGGACTCCGGCGTGCGCGGGTCGTCGCGCGGCGCCGATCTGGAGACGGCCATGCAGCTTCTGCATGGTCTCTACACCGTGCCGCGGTTTGAGGCTGAGGCGTTTGAGCGGGAGAAGGCCCGTCGCATCGAGTCCCTGCGCGACCGGGACGCGCGCCCGACCACGCCGTTCTACGACAGGTTCGACGCGCTCGTCTGGTCCAATCACAAGCGGCGGCAACCCTGGACGGCGACGACGATCGAGGCGATGGATCTGAAGAAGTCCGAGGCGTTCTACCGGGCCCGATTTGGCGCCGCGTCCGGTTCTACTCTTGTGTTCACCGGGAGCTTCACGCTGGAGCAAATCGAGCCGCTTCTGGTCAAGTATGTGGCCAGCCTCCCGGCAGGGGAGGCCGAGGTCGCGCGCGACGTGGGGATCCGCCCCGCAAAGGGCGTGCAGAAAGACAGTGTGCGCGCGGGGCTCGACCCCAAGGCCGAGGTCATCATCCGTTTTGCCGGCGCGTTCAAGAGCACGCCGGAGAACCGGCACGCCATCAACGCGCTCGTGTCGCTGCTGCGCGTGCGCCTTCGCGAGGAGCTGCGCGAGGCGCGCGGCGGCACGTACGGCGTGCGCGTGTCGGCGACAACGCGGCACACACCGGTCCAGGACTTTGGGCTCGTCGTCAGTTTCCAATGCGACCCAGCGCGCGTGGATGAGCTTGTCGCCGCCGCCTACCAGGTGTTGGCGGATGTGAAGAAGAAGCCCGTGGAGGCGGCCGTTGCCAACAGAATCCAGGCCCAGGAGCGGCGGCTGTGGGAGACCGAGCTTCGCAAGAACGGCTACTGGAAGGCCGCCATCGCGTCCAATGCGCAACGGGGCGAGGACCCGGCGGATCTGACGAAGTTCTGGGGGCTGTACGAACAGATCACGCCCAAGTATCTCCAGGCGGCGGCGAAGAAATACATCAATACCAAGCGCCTCGTGCAGGTGATTCTCACCCCGGCGGAGACCGCGGAGGCCGCCGAGTAGGGGCGGTTCAGAACGCCAAGGTGTTCGCGGCCTTGATGAACACCGTGCGGATGGCGGGACCGGCCCCGAGCGGCGTTTCCTCGCGGTACCCGACGAAGAGAAGGGCGCCGGGCGAGGGGCGCCAGGTGAGGAGCGATGAGTTGGTCGCGCGGTCGTCGCGCTCGAAGTACTGGAACACGTGTCGGATGCTGGCGTCGCGCACCAGGAAGTACTCCAGCTCCGCGCGCCAGATGGGCTGGCTGGCCAGCTGAGGCCCCCCAAACTCCTCGTACAAGACGCGATTGCGCCAATCCAGGTCGATGCGCAGCGCCGACGTCGGTCTGAGCGTCACGGAGGTGTAGGGGGTCGACTGTGCGCCGAGGTGCGGTTCACGGTCGCCGAGAATGTCCGGGTCCCGCACGATGACGCGGGCCAGGTTCAGGCCCAGGTCCAGAGTCAGCCAGCCGAGGTAACCGGTTCCCGTGCTCAGCTCGGCAAATCTTTCGGCGCGCAGGCCGTCGCCGACGAGCTGCTCGGTCTGGGACAAGAACCCAAAGACATAGGTCCGCCCGCCAAACTCCCAATACG